>JAYVJQ010000508.1:0-11657 GCA_043769055.1 Allobrachymonas sp. | reverse complement strand
GCGAAACTCGCCATCGGTGATGCTTTTGAGGCCCACGCTCTCTTGGAATTTCACGATCTCAGTAATCGCTTTGTCTTCCACCACACGAAGCTGCTCGGGCGTGATTTGCCCCTTAGCTTTTTGCTCGCGAGCCTCTAACAAATACTGCGGGCGCAAAAAGCTGCCGACGTGGTCATAACGGGCGGGAAGATGTGCCATGGTCTGTCTCCTAGTTTTAAAAAATCAATCGTACACGATGAAATAATAACTTCTTGTATACATTAAACCCATATAAATCCTCAATAACAGCTATTTTCCGCATTAATTTGGGTTTACTGAATACAATGTGTATTCATGAACATCGCTGAAAGCATCTTCCCGCTCAACGCTTGGTACGCCGCCGCCTACGATGTGGAGGTGGGGCGCACTCTGTTGGCGCGCACGATTTGCAATCAAAAAATCGTGATGTATCGGCAAAGTAGCGGGCAAGTGGCTGCGCTAGAAGATGCCTGCTGGCACAGGCTCATGCCGCTCTCGCTTGGCCGCATTGAAGGCGATGAGCTGGTGTGCGGCTACCACGGCCTGCATTACGATGCCACTGGCCGCTGCACCCACATGCCCAGCCAAGAAACGATCAACCCAGCTGCTTGCGTGCGCAGTTTTCCGGTGGTGCAAAAGCATCGCTTCATTTGGATGTGGCCGGGCGACCCCGCGCTGGCAGATGAATCGCTCGTGCCCGATTTGCACTGGAATCACGACGATGCTTGGGCGGCAGATGGCAAAGTCATTCGCGTGGCCTGCGATTACCGCTTGGTGATTGACAACCTGATGGACTTGACGCATGAGACCTTCGTGCACGGCAGCTCCATTGGCAACCGCGCCGTGGCAGAAGCGCCTTTTGTAGCCACGCATGGCCAGCGCTTTGCCACCGTCGCGCGCTGGATGGAAAACATCGAAGCGCCGCCCCTGTGGGCGAGCCAAATCAAGCAAGCGCTGGGCTACGAAGGCGCGGTGGACCGCTGGCAAATCATTCGCTTTGAAGCGCCGAGCACCGTGGTGATTGATGTGGGCGTGGCCAAGACGGGCACGGGCGCAATTCCTCCCGGCGGCAACCAAGGCGATGCGCGCTTGAGCGACCGCAGCCAAGGCGTGAACGGCATGGTGCTCAACACCATCACCCCCGAGACGAATGGCTCATGCCACTACTTCTGGGCTTTCGCACGCAACTACCTCACCCACGAGCAGCGCCTCACGCATGAGCTGCGCGAAGGCGTGGCGCGAATTTTTAAAGAAGATGAGCATGTGCTGGAAGCGCAGCAGCGCGCGATTGACGAGCATCCCGATCACCAGTTTTACAACCTCAATATCGACGCAGGCTCCATGTGGGCGCGGCGCTTGATGGAGGCGATGGTGATGAAGGAGCAGCCCTCACGGGTGATTCCGATTCGCTTGGCGGCTTAAACATCTCATCAGTCATTACTATCAGATTAATAGCAAACTATCTATATTTCACGACGGCTACTTGCCATTTTTTCTTTAAAAACCATGAATCAACCTGTACCCATCACGCAAGCCATCAACGCAGCCAAAAGCGCTGACGAAGGCAATGCGCAGGTGCGTGCGCAATTGCAATTGCGCGAGATGATTTTGTCGGGCGAGCTGCCAGCGGGTGCGCGCATTGCGGAGCTAAATTTGGTGGAGCGCTTAGGCTTTTCGCGCACGCCGATTCGCGCAGCACTCATGCGCTTGGAGCAAGAAGGTTTGCTGCAAGCCTTGCCGCATGGCGGCTTTGCGGTGCGCACCTTCAGCGAGCGCGAAGTGGCTGAAGCAATTGAGCTGCGCGGCATGGTGGAGGGCCTATCGGCTCGCTTAGCCGCTGAGCGCGGCGCAGCGCCTGTGGTGCTGGCTGAGGCGCAGCAGGTGCTCCAGCAAATTGATGGTTTGCTACTGCAAAGCGCCTTATCAGAAGCTGATTTTTCGCGCTATGTGCTGCTCAATGAGCAGTTTCACCAGTTGCTCGGCGAGCTATCCGGCAGCGAGCTGCTCACACGCGAGATGGAGCGCGCAGCGAGCCTGCCTTTTGCTTCGCCTTCGGCCTTTGTGGTGCTGCAAGCCACCAGCCCCAAGGCGCGCGACATGCTGATCGTGGCGCAAGATCAGCATTGGCAGGTGTTGCAAGCGATTGAGCAGCGCGAGGGCGCGCGTGCTGAAGGCATCATGCGTGAGCATTCGCGCCTGGCGCAGCGCAACCTGCGCGATGCCTTGCGCCAGCCAACACCCGGCATGCCCGGCGTGCAACTCATTCGCAAGCGAGGCGCTTGATGCAAAAGCCCAGCGCCACACAAGTTGCCACCATCACCGCCTTGCGCGATGTCACACCCAGCGTGCGCGAGATCACGCTGCAATTGGCCGCACCGGTAGTTTGGCGCGCTGGTGCGCATATTCAGGTGCAGTTGCGCGTGCAAGCGGGCAGCATGGTGCGGCATTACTCACTGATTCCTTGCGAGCAGGCCAACAGCCTGCGCATCGCGGTCAAGCGCGCGCAGCCCGGGCGCGGTGGCTCGCAAGCCATGTGGCGCTTGGCTGTAGGCGATTCGCTGGCGATTAGCGCGCCGATTCAGCAGTTCATGCTGGATTTGAAAGCGCCTGAGTATCTGCTTATCGCAGGCGGCATCGGCATCACGCCACTGCTGAGTATGGCTATTGCTTTGAAAGCGCGGCAAGCAAAGCTGAAGATGATCAATGCAGCAAGCTCGGCGCAGGAGTTCGCTTACCGCGATCAGTTGCAAGCGCTGCTGGGCGATTCGGTGCAGTGGGTGGAAGGCGCTGGTTTGAATGCGCAAGCAGCGATTAGCGATTTATCTGCTGATGCGCAAGCCTATGTCTGCGGCCCCAGCGGTTTGCTCCATGCCGTGCGTCAAGCGTGGGAGCAAGCTGGCCGTAATCACGCTCTGCTTCGCTTTGAAAATTTCGGCACCGCCAGCAGCCAAGATGCGGCTTTTGAAGTGCGCCTGCCGCGCCACGATTTGCGCTTTGAAGTGCAGCCCAGTGCGAGCCTGCTCGATACGCTGGAGCAGCAGGGCGTGCAGGCCATGTTTGGCTGCCGCCGTGGCGAATGCGGCCTGTGCGCTCTGCCCGTCTTGCAGCTCGATGGCGAGATTGAGCACCGCGATGTGTTTTTGAGCACGCATGAGAAGCAAAGCAATGCGCAAATTTGCGTCTGCGTCTCGCGCGTGCGCGGCTCCATCACGCTCGATAGTGCGTTTCGCCCTGATGCGCTGCTCAAAGCATTGCCCAAACAAACAAGCTGCACTGGCTTTCCCGAATAGCTTTTTTTCACCACCCCGTAACACTAAAACCTTCTAGGAGACAACATATGAAAAAATTCTCGGTTCAACACATCGCCGCCGCTGCTGCGCTAGTAGCTTGCAGTCTGCAAGCCGCCGCGCAAGAGGTTGTGCTCAAGTTCCACCACATGTGGCCCACCGTGGCGCAAGGCCACACCCGCGTTGTGATGCCTTGGTGCGAAAAAATCGCCAAAGAATCCAACAACCGCATGCGCTGCCAAGTGCTCCCCGCCGTCTCAGGCGGCGGCACGCCCGGCCAAATGTTTGATCGCTTGAAAGATGGCGTGGATGATCTCGTCATCACCCTGCCCGGCTACACCGCTGGCCGCTTCCCGATCATGGAAGGCATTGAGTTGCCCTTCATGACTTTCAATGCGGAATCTGCATCGCGCGCCGCTTGGGATTTCTATGGCAAGTATGGCAAGAATGAATTCCAAAACACCAAAATGATCGCCACGTGGGTGCACGACCCTGGTTTCCTCAGCACGTCCAACAAACGCATCCGCACGCTGGAAGATTTCAAAGGCCTGAAAGTTCGCGCGGCCAGCCGCCAGTCTTCCCGTCTGCTCGCCAAATTCGGCGCTACGCCTGTGGGCATGCCGATTCCGGCGGTGGCCGATGCCATGAACAAAGGCACGATTGATGGCTTTTTGACCGCTTGGGAGATCATCCCATCCTTCAAACTGCAAGAAGTCAGCACCTTCCACACCGAGATGGATCGCAGCCGTCCTTCCATGTTCACCGCCGGCTTCATCTTCGGCATGAACCAAGCCAAGTACGACAGCCTGCCCGCAGATCTGAAAACCATCATCGACAAGAACAGCGGTGCTGAGCTCTCACAAACCATCGGTCGCTATTGGGATGAAGCCACCGAAGTGGGGCAAAAATCAGCGCGTGATCGTGGCAACACCTTCATTCAACTCAGCCCGCAAGAAACGGATCGCTGGATGAGCGCAGCAGTCAGCTTACAAGATGATTGGGCCTCTGACATGGATAAGAAAGGCCTGCCCGGCAAAGCTATGTTGCAAGATGCCAAAGACATGATCAAGAAGTACAACGCGACACTGAAGAAAAAATAATGACGCCTAGGTAACGCGAAAAAAATACCTAGTATTTGAATTCGAGTTTTCAATTTTTTGCGTTTTTCGCGTACTTTTCGCGATTTTCGCGTTACCTAGCTTTTAAAAGCACCAATGCTTTCTCTTCTTAAAAAAATCAGCTACCTGCTGGGCACTGCAGGCGCATTGGTCGCATTGGCGATTGGCTTGATGACGACCTTAAGCGTCTTAAGCCGCGCCTTTGCCAACACGCCGATTCCCGGCGATATCGAAATCACGCAGATGGGCATTGCCTTGGCTATCTCTTTGTGCCTCCCATGGTGTCAGCTGCGCAACGCCAACATCATTGTGGATTTTTTTACGCAAAATATTTCTGGCAAAAGCAGGCAATGGCTCGATGGCTTGGGCTGCTTTTTGTTGGTTGTGATGTATTTTTTGTTGGCTTGGCGCACGGGCGCTGGCGCTGTATCTGTGCGCGAGGCGGGCGAGACCAGCATGATCATCAGCTTGCCCATGTGGTGGGCTTATGCAGCGCTTGCGCCAGGCTTGGCTGTTGCTGGCGTCATTGCATTCGTGCAAGGAGCGATGCACTTCTCTGGCAGAGATCTCGCTGATTTTCAAACGGATGCGCAAGGAGATGCGCTGTGAGTGCCGTGCAAATTGGCCTGCTGATGTTCAGCGGCATGCTGCTGCTCATGGCGCTGCGCACGCCGATTGCAGCGGCGATGTTTATCCCCGGTGTGCTCGGCTATTGGGCGATGAGCGATTGGGGCACGCTGCTCAATTTGCTCAAGGCCAATGCGGTGGCGCGGCTCACGGTGTATGAGCTGAGCGTGATTCCACTCTTTCTGCTGATGGGGCAATTTGCCACGCAAGGCGGCCTCTCGCGTGATTTGTTTCGCGCAGCGGCTTCGATGGTGGGCCATGTGCGCGGCGGCTTGGCCATGGCTTCCATCATGAGCGCGGCGGCGTTTGGCGCGGTGTGCGGCTCATCGGTGGCGACGTGTGCCACCATCACGCAAGTGGCCTACCCTGAGATGAAGGCGCACGGCTACCACGGGCGCTTATCCACCGCCACGCTGGCCACCGGCGGCACGCTCGGCATTTTGATTCCGCCTTCTGTACCACTCGTGGTGTATGCGATTCTCACTGAGCAAAATATTGCCAAACTATTTGCCGCCGCCATGATTCCGGGCATCCTCGCCATGCTGGGCTACATCGTGGTGATTGCGCTGTATTGCCGCGTGCGACCTGATTTGGCCAAGCCGAGTGAGCCCGCTAGCTGGGCACAACGCGGCAAAGCGATTGCTGCGATTTGGCCGATTGCTTTTGTCTTCGTCATCGTGTTTGGCGGCATCTATGGCGGTATTTTTTCGCCCACAGAGGGCGCGGCGATTGGCGCATTCATGACGTTTTTAGTGGGTTTATTCAAAGGCGAGTTGCGATTGAAGGGCATCCAAAACTCCTTGGTCGGCACGGCTGAGACCACGGCGATGGTCTTCATGATCTTCTTGGGCGCAGACATGATGAACTCATCTCTTGCGCTGACCGAAATGCCCAAGATGGTGGCCGATTGGGTGTCGCATTTGCCCATTCCCGATTTAAGTATCGTGCTGGCTATTCTTTTGCTTTATGTGCTTTTGGGTTGTGTGATGGATGAGCTGTCGATGTTGCTGCTCACGCTGCCTGTGATTTTTCCAGCAGTGATGGGTTTGGAGCTGTGGGATTTGCAGCGCGAGGCCAAGGCGATTTGGTTTGGCATTCTGGTGCTCACCACGGTGAGCATCGGCATGATTGCACCGCCCGTTGGCATGAATGTGTATGTGGTCAACAACATGGCCAAAGAAATTCCCATGGGCGAGACCTATCGCGGCGTGCTGCCGTTCTTGGCTTGGGATTCGATTCGCTTGGCGCTGCTGCTGCTGTTTCCCATGATCAGTTTGTGGTTGGTGAAGGCTTTGTTTTAAATCATGCAGCTCGTTCTCGTGCCCGGATTGATGTGCGATCAGGCGGTATGGCAGCCGCTGTTCCCTCATCTTGATTGCAAGCAGAGCAATATTTTGATCGCCGATCATGGCGCAGGAAGTAGCCTCACGCGCATGGCAGAACACATCCTCTCGCAAACTGCGCCTCGCTTTGCCATCGCTGGGCATTCGATGGGTGGCCGCGTGGCTCTTGAAGTGATGCGGCTCGCGCCAGAGCGCGTGACGCATCTTGCTTTGCTCGACACAGGCCACGCCGCCCGTGCGAGTGGCGATGCAGGCGAAGCTGAACGAGCCAAGCGCATGGCGCTGCTCACAATCGCCCGCGAGCAAAGCGTGCGCGCGATGGCACTGCAATGGGTGCAAGGCATGGTGCATCCTGATCGCTTGCAAGATGCTGATCTCATTGAATCCATCGTGGCGATGATGGCGCGCAAAAGCGCCGATGTGTTTGCCGCGCAGATTGAAGCCCTGCTCAGCCGCCCGGATGCTGCGGCCGTATTGCGCGAAGTCAAAGTGCCCACCCTGATCGTCTGCGGGCGTCAAGACACATGGGCTAATGTGAGCCAGCATGAAGCGATGCAAGCATTGCTGCCCAGCGCAGATTTGCAAGTGATTGAAGATGCAGGCCATATGTGCCCGATGGAGCGACCAAAGGAGACCGCGCAAGTGCTCAACGCTTGGCTGCGATAGCGCACCATCGAATACTGCTATGACAGCTATGCATCCTAACCCCTGCATATTGCTGCAAACCTTGGTTTGAACCATGGGTTTGCGTCAAACTAGAGCAAATTGATAACAGGAGACAAACATGATTAATTTCACCCTCAACGGCAAAGCCGTGAGCACCACTGCAGCAGCAGATAAACCCCTGCTCTGGGTCTTGCGCGAAGAGATGAATATGCCGGGCACTAAGTTTGCCTGCGGCGTGGCGCAATGCGGCGCATGCACGGTGCATGTGAACGGCTCGCCCACGCGCTCTTGCGTGTTGCCTGTGTCTGCCGCAGCGGGCGCGCAGGTCACCACGATTGAAGGCTTGGTGCAAACGCGCGAAGGCAAGGCGCTGCAAGCCGCGTGGATTGCAGAATCTGCCCCGCAATGCGGCTACTGCCAATCAGGTCAAATGATGGCAGCGGCTGGCGTGCTCAAAGAGGCTCGCGCTCCCCTCACCCGCGAGCAAGCGCTGGAGCGCATGGCAGGCAATATCTGCCGCTGCGGCACGTATAACCAAATTGCAGCCGCCGTGGTGCGGGCGCAAAAGGCATTGAGCTAAACCGCCAGGAGCACATCATGAACAACGAAATGAACACCTCCGCTGGCGCTGCACTCTCACGCCGCAGCTTCATCGTCGGCACGGGCGCTGGCGCATTGGCCATCAGCTTTGGCGCGGCAGATTTTGCCTCCGCGCAAGCAGCCGCTGCATCGCCCATCGCATGGGTGGTGATTGCGCCCGACAGCAGCACCACCATTTACTCCGCTGCTTCCGAAATGGGGCAAGGCACGAGTACATCCTTGCCTTTGGTGGTGGCCGAGCACATGGAACTTGATTGGAGCAAAGTTAAGGTGCAGCATGCCCCTGCTGACCCCAAGCGCTTTGGCAATCCACGCTTTGGTGGTGGCATGACCACAGGTGCTTCGCGCACCGTGATGGGCTATTACGAGCCGCTGCGCCTAGCGGGCTTGCAAGGCAAGCTAGTGATGATCGATTTAGCGGCTGCCAAGTGGAATGTGCCCGCAGCTGAATTGCGCGCTGAAAACAGCATGGTGCTGCATACAGCGAGCAACCGCCGCATCAGCTATGGCGAGCTCACCAGCAACGCAAGCTTGCCTGCCGAGCTACCCAAGGTGGATAAAGCCATGCTCAAACCCATGACGCAATTCAAACTGATTGGCAAAGATGTGCCGCGTGTGGATTTGGCCAGCAAGACCAGCGGCACAGCCGTGTATGGCATTGATGTGCGCTTGCCCGGCATGCTGTATGCAAGCTTGCTGAGCGCTCCGGTGCAAGGCGAAAAAGCCGAGAAGGTGGACGATGCTGCGGCCAAAGCTGTGCCCGGCGTGAAAGCCGTGGTCACGATTCCGACTGGCGTGGCTGTGGTGGCCGATTCGATTTTCACCGCACGCAAAGCACGCGACTTGCTCAAGGTGGAGTGGAGCACCAGCGCCAAAGGCCGCAAGTACGACTCCGATGCAGCGCTCAAGCAGTATGTGGCGCGCGCAGAAAATCTCGCTGATGTCGGCGTGACCTTTCACACGCATGGCGATGCAGCCAAAGAAATTGCGGGTGCTGCCCGCACCTTCAAAGCCACTTACACCACCGAGCACGCCTACCAATTCACGATGGAGCCGATGAACTCCACCGCGCGCGTGGATGGCGACAAGATTGAAATCTGGACGCCTTCTCAAACCGTGGGCTTTGTGGTGGGCGGTATTGCTGCCGTGGGCGGCTTCAAGCCTGAGAACATCAAGGTCAATATCACGCTGCTGGGCGGCGGCTATGGCCGCCGTGTGGAGGCGGAGTATGCGGTGGATGCCGCGATGATTGCCAAGGCCATGCCTAGCGTGCCGATTCAAATGATCTGGTCGCGCGAAGATGATTTCACCCGCGCCAAACCGCGCCCAGCCACGGCGCAGCATTTGATTGCTGGTGTGAATGCGCAAGGAAAGATCATGGGCTTACAGCACCGCGTGGTGGCTGAGCAAATTTACGCGCGCTTGCTGCCTGCGGCCTATCGCGCCAGCGGCAACAAAGATTCTCCCGTGATGGAGTTTGCCGATGGCGTATACGACATCAGCGGCCATTTGGTGCAGCAATGCATTGAAGACAGCGGCATTGCTTGCAGCTTCTGGCGTGGTGTGGGTGCGGGCTATGTGAAATTCGGCATTGAAACGCTGCTTGATGAAGTGGCCACCGCCACCAATCAAGATCCTCTGCAAATGCGCATCGAGCTGTGCAACAAATCGCCTCGTGCGCAAGCCGTGCTGCGCGAAGTAGCGGCCATGTCCAACTGGGCTGGCTCGCGCGCACAGGGCCGCGCGCTGGGGCTGGCCTTCTCGGATGCTTGGGGCACGTTCTGCGCGATGGTGGTGGAAGTCTCGCTCAATCAAGGCCGCCCGATTGTTCATAACATCTGGAGCGCGGTGGATTGCGGCCACGCCCTGAGCCCCAAGAATGTTCAAACGCAGGTGGAAGGCAGCGCGCTTTTTGGCCTGTCTGCCGCCTTGGGCGAGAAGCTGAGCTACAAAGCGGGTGAGCCGCAAGAGAAGAATCTAGGCGCTTACAACCTGCTGCGCGCGAATCAAACGCCAGTGGTCACTGTGAAGGTGATGCCCACTGACAACTACCCCGGCGGTATCGGTGAAGTTGGCCTGCCACCCATTGCTCCCGCGCTGGCCAATGCAATTGCAAAGCTAAGCGGTAAGCGTTTGCGCAACCTGCCGTTTCCTGCAACTGTTTGAATTTTGATCTTCAGCTAACCGAGCACTTCTTGCATACGCACACAGCGCTTAGTGAGCAGCGCCACTAGCTTGCTCACAATCGCATGCCCCGCAAACTCAGGCGCTTGGGCGAGCTGAGCGGCGGCCTGTGGCATCTGCCGCGCCAATTGCCCTACACGCCTGCGCGTTTGCGCGGGCGACAAGCCCGCTTGCGCCGCCAGCGCATCCCAGTGGCTCGCCTTGAGATAGGAGAACTGGTATTGACTGCCAATCTTCATGGCCATTTTGGCGCTGAGGCGCGGATACACAGCCGTACACAGCAAGTCATACAGCGGCGCAAACGTTGCGTGCGGCGCATAAAGCACAGAGAAATTCTTTGCATGCGCATCGTGGTTGCCTAGCAGGGTGTTAAAGATCACAGCATCGAGCAAGCGCAGCACATGCGGTGCGCTTGGGCGGGTGATCTCGCGCAGCAGCGCAAAGCATTGCACCACGTCAGGGCCGCCTTCGTTTTGGTATTTGAACTCGGGCATCAAGCCCAGCGCTTGGCAAAAATCTTCTTGATGCAGCCGCAGCACTTTCGCGTTGGCGCGGCGCTTTAATTCGCCTGTGCGGTCGTAGCGCTGCACCAGCAGAAAGTGCTTAGCCGCTACACCCGATCCCACGCTGCCCATTTGTGCTTGCGCCGTAGGCAGCGCTATGGAGCGAGCCAACGCCAAACAAAATGCTTCATTGGCTACGCTGCCCTCCAGCCCAACAATTGCTGGTTTCAAAATATGCGTACTCGGGGCATTGCCGCGCGGCAATGCGATGCGCAGGCCATCGGCCTTGCTCCACTGCGCAATGACAGGCAGCTTGTCTTGCGCGCCCGCTAGCGATAAGCGCAGACCATCTTTGCCAGCCAGCATGGGGCGGCGTGGCAATTCTTCCAAGATTTTGTGCAGCTCTTCTTGGGCAAGCCATTGCGGCGCTGCGACCGTATGGGATAGCGGCGTAGGCTCATTGCCTCCCTTGCGCAAACTCACTGCACCTGCGCATTCCCCGCCAATCTGATCAAGCAGCGCGAACTCATTTTGAGCAGACACTTGCAACTGCTGCGAAATCATTTGCCGCAACTGACCTTCGGGCAGCAAACCAGCAAAAAAAGATTTCACTGGCCCATCGACAAAGGGCTGCGTGCGCAGCGGCAAGCTGTGCGACAAGGGTGTTGCAGTTGACTGCACCAGCCACGCTGGCGCATATTTAAAAGTCAATTGCCCATTGATGCGAGAGAGCTCTCCCACATGCTGAGCCAAAAGCCAAACCTGCAAGGGCTGCTTGGCAACAGATATGCGGCTCATGCCTGTCCATCCTGCTGCTGTGGCGCTCTAGCATTCGGGTTGTTCAACTGCAAGTGTGCGCCCAAAGCTTCAATCACGCGCAGTACATTTTCTAGCCGCACCGTCGATTTACCCGCCTCCAAATCCACAATGAATCGCAAACCACATCCCGCAGCCAAGGCCAACCGCGGCTGAGTTAAACCCATCGCATGCCGCCCTGCGCGCACCGCTTGCCCCAGCTGAGCAGGTGAGGCGATTAACCATGGATTTTTGCTCGTATCAGATAGAGATTTTGGCGGTGAATAATCTGTTGGTGATGGCATAAACGATTTCCCGATCAGGGTATTTTGCCTTATTTTGATCAAAAATTCAGCAAAATTTACCGATTGGGATATTTTGCTCAAATATTAAGCAAAATTGATTGGAATTTACCGTTCGGGATATTAACTCCGCTACACCAATCTCAACAAACGCTTTGCGTTTTCTTTCAAAATGCCGGGCATCACCGCTTCTTTGAAACCCGCCTCTTGAAAA
>JAYVJQ010000507.1:0-2650 GCA_043769055.1 Allobrachymonas sp. | reverse complement strand
GCGATTTGTGAGGGGCGGGATACGGGTGATTTGGCGACACTCGATGATCCCGCGCCGCTGTTGCAGATCAAAGAGTTGGTCAAAGGCTGATGCTGACTCAAACGTGCTGATCGTCGAGATCAGCGGGCCAAGCCAAACTCCAAAGCGAGTTGGCGATACAGCAGAATTTGCTGTTGGATCATTTTGTCGAGTTCAGGGCCGACCAGCCATGCAGGCTGCATACCCACCTTGACCAATTGCGCATCAAAACCGCTATGTGCAGCTGCTTTGGCTAGGGCGTTTGTCCATTCGCGCTGTGCTTGCGGACTCACGTTGCGACCCATATACAGCCCGCGAATGATCGGCCAGCGAATATCGTGGCCTTGCTCGCGCGCAGTGGGCGTTTGCGCCCAGCGCCCGGGCAGGCGCTGCTCCGATAAAACAGCCAGCACGCGAATCGGCGCACCTTGATCGACATGCCGTGCGATCTCTGCGGCATCGCCCGTTAAAACCTGCACATGTTTGCCGCGCAGCGCAGTCATCGCATCGCCGCCGCCTTCAAACGCCACGAACCGCATGAGCTTATGGCTCACGCCTGCAGCCTTGATCAACATGGCGGCTTTCATCCAGTCTTGGCTGCCGATGGAGCCGCCCGCTCCAAAAGCAATGCTGCTGGGCGAGGCGCGCAACTGGCTCACCAATTGCGCGAGGTTTTTATAAGGCGCATCTTGGTGCACCGCAATCACGCCATGATCGAGCCCCATGCTAGCAAGCCAGCGCACGTCATCTAGGGTATAAGGGCCGAATCGGCCCTGCGCTAAATTGAGCAGTGAGCCTGATGAAAATGCAATCACGGTACTAGCGTCAGACGCTTGTTGGGTGATGGCTTGCCGAAATGCGAGGGCGCCAATGCCGCCGGGTAGATAGGTGATGGGTAGGGCTTGCTGCGTTTGGCCTGCTACGAGCAGGGCAGCGCTGGTGAGTTGGCAAGTCAGGTCAAATCCACCGCCGGGTTTGGCGGGCGCGATGCAGCGTGCTTGGTCGGGCAATCCAGAATGCGCGGGCGTTTGCAAAGCAAAAAGGCTGAGCAAGATGAGCCAAATTTTCATGTTGAATCCTTCGGTTTTTTGGGCCATTGCAAGCTCACATTTGTGCCGGGCGCAGAGGTTATAGGCTCAACGCGCAAATGTCCGCCGTGGTGTGCCATCACCGTGCGCGCAATCGCTAGCCCCAAGCCGGAGCCACGGCTGTTGCGGCCTTTGGCAAAGCGCTCGCCCAAGCGATACAAAACTTCGGGTTCAATACCATCGCCATCATCGATGACCTCGATGCAAAAGTGCTGCGGCTGCGTGCTTGCCCTCAAAGTTACCACGCCCGAAGCTCGGCCATGTTCAATGGCATTGTGCGCGAGATTGATCAGCGTTTGGTGCAGCATGTTAGCGTCGCCTTGTGCGGGCAATCGAGCATCATCAACTTCTACACCCAAATCCACATTTCTCTGCCGAGCCAGTGGCAGCAATTCAAGTGCGACATCCCGAACCAATTGCCCCAAATCAAAAGTCTGAGAGATGGGCTTGGAGGCATCTTGATGCGCAAGGCTGAGCAATTGGTTGGTTGCGCGGATGGCGTGATTGAGCTCTTCGGAGAGCGCCTGCAACGCCGTTTGTTGCTGCGCCAGATCTTTTTCCCGCAAAGCAAAATCAAGCTGGGCGCGCAAGGTGGCCAGCGGTGTGCGTAGCTGATGCGAAGCATCGTCCACCATCTGCCTGCGCTGCTGAGCCAGATGCTCGGTGCGCTGCAATTGTTGATTTATCGCATCCACCAAAGGCCGAACGTCGCTCGGCATGCCTTCGGTTTGAAGCGGGCTGTGGTCTTCCGGCAAGCGAGCTTGGGTTTGTTTGGCCAAAGCTGTGATCGGCCGCAGTGCAATCATCAAGCCCACAATCACCGCCACACTCATGGCGATGAGCAGAAGAGCATCGCGCAATACGGTGCGGCGCACAAAGCGATCGGTGAATGCTTGCCGCGATGCTGTGCTTTCTGCAACTTGAATCACTATCCAAGCGCTGCCAGAAGCGCCCAAAGGCTGTTCCAGCTCACGCATGAAGGCACCCACGCGCACCGTTTCATCAAAATACAAAGCATCATAAAACTGCGGTAACTGTGGCTTCAAAGCATCGGGAGGTGCAGGCAAATCCGGATTGCCAATTTCAACCAAGCCATCGATGGTGGCCACGCGAAAGTAAACATTGCCTGTGGCCGTGAGCTCAAAAAACTCAAACAAGCGGTAAGGCAACTCCACCGACAAACCACCCGAGGCGGTGGACACATTGAGATCCAGCGCCTTGATCGCCCCCAGCAGAGAGCGGTCATAAGCCGCATTGGCTGATGCCACCGCATCGGTGCGCGTGAGCCACAGACTAGTGACGATCAGCAAACCCATCACCGGCCCGAGCAGAGCCAGCAATCGAATGCGCAGGCTAGCGCTGCGGATCCACTTCCACTGCATAGCCCAAGCCTCGGTAAGTATGAATGCGCACGCCGCTGTGCTCCAGCCGTTTGCGAAGCCGATGCATCAGCACATCCATCGCGCTCGATTGCACATCTTCTTCATCACTGAACACGCGGCTCATCAGCTGCTGGCGCGACATCGGCTCGCCGCTGCGCTGGA
>JAYVJQ010000506.1:0-8142 GCA_043769055.1 Allobrachymonas sp. | reverse complement strand
CCTCTGCTGCGCTCGTCTTTGAGGGGTTCGGCGGGCGCTGCAAACACGGACTCGGGCGTTGAGCCATCTTTCTTGATGCACAGCACCGGTAGCGCCAAGCGGCAAGAGGCATCGCCTTTGTAGGGGTTGCAACTGTCCGCATGCGGCTGGCTGATGCCTTCTTTGGGCGAGCCGTGGCAGCTCATCCACACGGCGGCGGCAGGCAGTTTGTCGTCGGCCAATACACCCCAAGTCATGCCAAAGGCATTGGGGTCATTGACCTCGGCGGGGGCGATGACAGTGATGGTTTGTGTGCCTTGGTTGGCGGCTTTTTCGGCCGCAAGCACAGTATCCTTCTTTTTGCCATCATCGCGCAACCACCACAGCGGCACCACCAAGACCACCATCAGAATCACCACAATGGCAATGCTGCGGGGCGACATGAATCCTTGTTGGCTCGTCACGCGATCTCCTTGAGGAAGCCGCCTGAATCGCTTTCAGGCGGCTTGGGTTGGTGTCTGCGCCATGCTGTCGTTGGCACTGGCACTGGCGAATGCCTTGAACTTAGCTTTTTTCAGATAAATGAGCAAGAGCGAAATGCTGGCCGGTGTGATGCCGCTGATGCGCGATGCTTGGCCCAGCGTTTCGGGCCGGTGCTTGGCCAGCTTATGCCGCGCCTCAAACGACAGGCTCATCACCCGCTCATAGTCCAAATCGGTGGGCAGGCGCATGCCTTCGTAATGCGCTGCGCGGTTGACCTCATCTTGCTGGCGGTCGATGTAGCCGCTGTATTTGGCGGCAATCTCTACCTGCTCCAGCACCGCATCGTGAAGATCGCCCAGTGTTTCACGTGAAACACTCTCGTGGCCCAAGTCATCTTTACCTTCTGGCTTGAGCGAAACGAGTGCTGCATAGCCCACGCCGGGGCGGCGCAGCAGGTCGAATAAGTTGTATTCATGCTCAATCGCCTTGCCCAGCACGCGCTCAGCCTCGTGAGCGGGCAGTTTGGCGGGTGAGACCCAAGTGGATTTGAGGCGCTCCGTTTCACGTGAAACAGCATCGCGTTTGCGGTTGAAAGCTTCCCAGCGGGCATCGTCTACCAAGCCCAGTTGACGGCCTACATCGGTCAAGCGCGCATCGGCATTGTCTTCTCGCAGTTGCAAGCGGTATTCGGCACGGCTGGTGAACATGCGGTAGGGCTCGCTCACGCCTTGTGTGGTGAGGTCGTCCACCAATACGCCTAGATACGCTTCCGATCTGCCGGGCAACCAGCGGTCGGCTTCAAATGTGATGCTGCCGGCGCTGGATTTGGCTGCATCGCCAAAACCTGCCGCGCGCACTTGCAGCGCCGCATTGATGCCAGCAAACAAGCCTTGCGCCGCAGCCTCTTCATAGCCGGTGGTGCCATTGATTTGGCCTGCGAAAAACAGCCCATTGATCGCCTTGGTTTCAAAGTTGCTGCGCAGCTCGCGCGGGTCAAAATAGTCGTATTCAATCGCGTAGCCGGGGCGCAAGATGTGCGCATTCTCCAGCCCCTTGATCGAGCGGATCATGGCCAATTGAATGTCAAACGGCAAACTGGTGGAGATTCCGTTGGGGTAGACCTCATGTGTCGTCAAGCCCTCGGGCTCTAGGAAGATTTGGTGCTGCTCTTTGTCAGCAAAGCGGTTGATCTTGTCTTCCACGCTCGGGCAGTAGCGTGGGCCCACGCCCTCGATCTTGCCGGTAAACATGGGGCTGCGGTCAAAGCCCGAGCGAATGATCTCGTGCGTGCGGACATTGGTGTGTGTGATCCAGCACGGCACTTGGCGCGGATGCATCTGCGCCTTGCCCATGAAGCTGAACACGGGCATCGGCGTGGTGATGTGGCCAGACGCATCGGCCATCCCATCGCCGGGCTGCTCTTGGCATTGCGAGTAATCAATGCTGCGGCCATCGATGCGCGCAGGTGTTCCGGTCTTCAGCCTGCCTTGCGGAAGTTTGAGTTCTTTGAGCCGGGCCGACAAAGAAACAGCCGGTGGATCGCCCGCCCTGCCCGCTGGGTAATTGTTCAACCCCACATGGATCTTGCCATCGAGGAAGGTGCCCGCAGTGAGCACCACCGAGCGCGAGCGAAACCGAATACCCACTTGCGTGACAGCGCCCACTACGCGGTCGCCCTCCACCATCAAGTCATCCACCGCCTGCTGAAAGAGCCACAGATTCGGCTGGTTCTCCAGCATCCGGCGAATCGCCGCTTTGTACAAAACCCGATCAGCCTGCGCCCGAGTCGCGCGCACGGCGGGGCCTTTGGAGCCATTCAAAATACGAAATTGAATGCCGCCCTCATCAGTGGCCAGCGCCATCGCACCGCCCATGGCATCGACTTCTTTCACCAGATGCCCTTTGCCAATGCCGCCAATCGACGGATTGCAGCTCATCTGCCCCAGCGTTTCAATATTGTGAGAAAGCAAAAGCGTCGCGCAGCCCATGCGCGCAGCGGCCAGTGCAGCTTCCGTGCCCGCGTGGCCACCGCCGACGACGATGACATCAAAAATCTGTGGGTAATCCATAGCCAATGCTCGCCCTCATCGGGCAAGATCTCAAAAAGTGGGAAGCTTGTATTGTCTCAAATTCAAGGTCAGCACGGTAATTGCTATGTAAACGATAGCACTCTACGCATATTTCTTGCCGGCTAACTGCTCAAAACGCTCAAAAAAAACCCTCTACAGCGTATGCCGTAGAGGGTTCTTACACACCAGTCCGTACTGCGCTACACCTTGCGCAGCGTACACACCGTGTCGTACCAGCCTTGCATGCCTACGAGCGGCGCGGTTTGGATGGGCAAAATCGCGTTGATGTTGTAGCCCGCGCCTGTGCCGCCGTTGCGTGGGTCCCACCACATGTCTTGCACCAAATCTTGGTCTTCGGTCTCTAGCGTGTTATCCCAGCCTGCACCATCTCGTCTGCGCGTGCGCGAGGCATTGGCTGCGCGGCCATGGAAGACGTTGCCCAGCGTGTTGCTCACTGCCACTGTGCGCGGGTGAATGCCCTCAGTGACGTACACCGTGATGCGCTGCTTGCCCAGCACTTGGCCACCGTTTTTGAGTTGATGGCCGTAGGCTCGGTAGGTGGTGATCTCGACCGCATCACCGGTTTGCACACCGAGGCGCTCGGCTTGGCTGGTGTGCATCCACATGGGGTTGTGGTGCACGATTTCGGTGAGGAACTTTTGGCTTTGCGTGCGGCCTTGGGTGTGCACATTCCATTTGAAGGTGACGAGATGCAACATATCGTCTGCCATCTTGTCATGGCTGGGGATGGAGAACCAAGTGGGCATGCCTTTGCCGCCGTCTTCGGTAAAGCCGACTTGCTTGGCGGCTTGCTCAATATCTGCGTGATAGACAGAAAACTTGCGTGATGGCGTGGCAAAGCCGCGCCGAGCCTTGCCATCGACCATCAGCCCGATGAGCGTTTCTTTGCCATCGGCGGCTTTGCGCATCACCTCGCCATTGGGCGCAACGCGAGTATCTTTGAGCTGCTCGGCAGTCAATTCCCAGTTGTAGAGCTGGTAGTACTTGGGCTTGCTCATGTCTTGCCACACGCCATGCTTTTGCATGTAGGCAAAGCCATCGTCGCGATTTTGGCCGCCAACACGTTTGCCAAAGGCATCGCAGCGCTGGCGCAGCCAATCTTCGTGGTTTTTGAACTGGAAGTATTGCGCCGTATCGGGCCCCACGCGCTTGGCAATCTCGATCATGGAATCGACAAAGCTTACGCATTCAGCCGGCGGCGGCACGATGGGCTGGCGCAGGCTCACGTAATCGCGCAGCTCCATGTTGTTGCGCGTATCAAAGCCCCAGCGCTCGGTATACGTTGCATCGGGCAAGATCAAATCAGCATAGTGCGCTTGCTCTGAGTACACAATGTCAGAGCACACATGAAAAGGAATGAGCTTTTCATCTTTCAGCACTTCGACGGTGGTGCTGCGGCCTTCTGGCCAAGTTTGCGGCGTGGCGACGCAGTAGCTGAAATACACCTGCATCTTGCCGCGCCCCTCCTTGATGCCTTGGTAAACAATTTGCCCCACCTTCATGCGTTGCCATTTGTTGGCCAGCGGCCATTCGGGCGGATTTTCGATCAAGCTCTTGGCTTTAGGCGCAGGTGGGCGCGGCTGCGGCTGCGGGAACACGCGAGGCACTACGCGCGTGGGCTCTTCGCCGTAGCAATAGCCGCCTTCCATGCCGATGCTGCCCACGATCGCGTTGAGCAAAATCACGGCGCGATCCGAGTTAAAGCCGTTGTAATGCGCGCCTGTGCCTCGGTTGGTAAACGCAATCGCGCGCGGCGCGGCAGCGGCAAATTCGAGCGCGATGCGGCGAATATCCTCTGCTGCAATGCCAGAGAGCTGAGAAGCCCATTCAGCCGTGTAAGGCTTGATCCATTCGGCAAGTTCTGCCGCTTTCACGTTGCTCCATGTATCGAGCCAAGCGGCGTTGTGTTTACCCGCGGCGAAAATGGTATGGCCCATCGCCAATGCCACGGCTAAATCGGTGCCAGGGCGCGGGCAGAGCCACTCATCGGAGCGGCCAGCGGTGTTAGACAGGCGCACATCGAGCGTGACGAGTTTCGCGCCATTGTCATAGCGGCCACGAATGATGCGCTTGGCTGCGTGAATCGCGCCTTGGTGCGCTTCATAAAAGTTCGAGCCGAAATTGAGAATGTATTTGGCGCGCTCGAAGTCGCCGGTTTCCCAATCGGTCTCGCCCAAGCTCACGTAGTTGGCCGCGCGTTTGTTCGATGAGCAAAGTGCGCGGTGGTTGAACAGCGAGGGTGAGCCAATCGCGTTCAAAAAGCGCGTCATCTCCTCGCCAATGCGCGAGCGGCCAATTTGAATCGCCACCTCTTCGGGCTTGCCTTCGTCCATCGCTTTGCGAATGCGCGGCGCGATCATGCCGTAAGCTTCATCCCAAGTGATACGCTGCCATTTGCCTTCGCCGCGCGCACCCACGCGCTTCATCGGGTAGAGCACGCGCTCAGGGTAGTTGTTGATCGTGGGGGCGGATTGGCCTTTGGCGCACAGGCTCTTGCCATTGTTCGGGTCTTCAGGATTGCCGCCGACTTTCACCAACTTGCCATCAATCACATAGCCCTGAATGCCGCATACAGTAGAACAATTGAGGCACACGCCTTTGACGATGGTTGCCTTGCTGTAGTCATTTTTTAGCCGACCTTTGCCGTTGGCGCGGCGCACTGCTTTGCGCTGCCCATAGAGCTTGGGCGTGCCGCGCAGCCAATCGAGCACGCCAGCTTCAGCAGGTGGCGCCATAAAGATGGTTTGCCCCAGCGCAATGGTGGCCAGCGATGCCGCTTGGCCTTGAACGAATGAGCGGCGCTTCATAGTGCACCTCCGCTGGCTTTGACTTGCAAGGGATTCTCAACCTTGGCCCACTCCACACGCTTTTGCTTCGGGAAAGTGGGGGCGAGCTGCGTCCAAGTCTCAATTTCGTAGGAATAAGGATCGTGTACCTTGCCTTTGGGAATCTTGGATTCCATCTCTTTGGCATGGCCGCGATAGACCACAGAAGGCTTGGTTTTTTCTTCGGGCTTGAGCACGACAGTTTCTTTGCCGTGTTTGGCCATGAATTTGGAATAAGGTGATTGCGGTGAATTCGCATCGCCAAAGTGAAACACCTCGGCAGGGCAGGTTTCAACGCAAGCGGGCTCCATGCCCACATCTAAGCGGTGGCTGCAAAAATCGCATTTATCGGCTACATCGTTGTCGTCGCAGCCAATCGCGCCATAGGGGCAAGCGGTTTCGCAAAAGCCGAGGTGCTCGCACTTGTCGGCCAGCACGCGCACGATGCCATCTTTGCCCATTTCAATCGCGTGATTCGTGCAGGATTTCAGGCATGGCGTGTCTTCGCATTGCATGCACAAGGTGGGCAGAAAATTACGTTTGACTTTGGGGAATTTGCCTTGCTCGTGATAATAGACCTTGGTGCGGAATCGGCCGAGCGGCACATTGTTTTCGACTTTACAGGCGACGGAGCAGGCATGACATCCTATACAACGCTCTACATCGAGGGCCATCTTCCAGCGTGGCGAACTGTTGGGGTTGGTTTTGGTGATCACTTCCATGATGCACCTCGCTCGTTGTCGAAGACCGGGGCGGGTGAACCGCCTGAGCCGCTGGTGAGCGGCCCTAATATGCAGCGGCGGCTGCGGCTGGCTGAAATGCTCTTCATGGGGGAAATCTCCTGAGGTATGAAGGGTTGGGCTGGCTGGGTGAATGCATCGCACGAGCGATCACATACCACCTATCGTAATGCAAGTGTATGAAACTTGCCTACGCGCAAGAGTCGCGCGAGGATTCAAAAATCTGACACCCACCTATTCGCCTCATGAGATGTAACTTACGATCCGCATAGCCGTTGCTCGCGGAGCTCGATGGATCTGTGGTCGTTGGCACAAAGGCCCCTGCCTTTATTAGGGTCTTCACGGTTGCAACAGGAAAAAGAGAGGATGGTGTGACGCTGCGCTTCTCATAGCACTTTGTACATATTTTTTGCCGGCTACTGGCCGATTTCTTTATAAATCTCTGCCTCGTATGGACCCTTGTGGCGAGTCCCGCCCTCGCGTGCTCCATATTCCCTCAGCTGGGATGAGGTTGAGACTGAACACCAGCAGCGAGTAGGTCATCTTTTCCCGCTACATATTCAATCGTTAAAATCGACCGATGGTCAACCACACATTATTGAGTCATTGCACTCCCACACACTTTCGGGGTTCAGCCATGCCACGCGGGTATTTTTGCTCTGTTACGCCCCCTTGAGCAAACTCGAGCCATACGCCTGTTGTTGATTTCTTTCCAACTCTCCTGAGTTGAAAGATAAAAAGCCCTTAATTCTTACTGAGACCCCGTGCTAACGGCGGGGTGAAAATTTCCATGTTTTTTCAAAATCTTAAGCAGACTTGGCTATCCAACGTCCGCGGTGACGTGCTAGCCGGTCTGGTCGTTGCACTTGCTTTAATTCCTGAAGCCATCGCGTTTTCTATCATCGCTGGGGTAGACCCCAAAGTTGGGCTCTATGCTTCATTCTCTATAGCCACCATCATCGCGTTTGCTGGCGGCAGGCCTGGCATGATTTCAGCGGCCACTGGAGCTATGGCATTGGTTATTGCGTCACTGGTCAAAGACCATGGCTTGCAATATCTGCTTGCCGCTACAGTGCTCACTGGGGTGCTCCAAGTGATTGCAGGTTGGGTCAAGCTAGGGGCGCTGATGCGATTCGTTTCTCGTTCGGTCGTGACTGGCTTTGTTAATGCCTTAGCCATTTTAATTTTTATGGCTCAACTACCTGAACTGACCAACGTGGGCTGGCAGGTGTATGCCATGACCGCCGCAGGTCTGGTCATCATCTACGGCCTCCCATACATCACCAAGGCAGTGCCATCCCCTTTGGTGACGATCGTGGTTCTCACAGGCGTTTCGATCTATTTGGGTTTGGATATCCGCACTGTGGGTCATATGGGCGAACTGCCAGATAGCCTGCCCGTGTTTTTGATGCCCGATGTACCTCTGAACTGGCAAACACTGGGCATCATCTTGCCTTACTCTGCCACGCTGATGGTAGTAGGTCTGCTGGAATCGCTGATGACAGCCACCATTGTGGACGACATGACCGATACCAAGAGCAACAAGAATCGTGAATGCGTGGGCCAAGGCGTTGCCAACATCGCCACAGGATTCATTGGAGGCATGGCAGGATGCGCCATGATTGGTCAATCGGTCATCAATGTCAAATCAGGTGGCAGGGGGCGCTTGTCAACACTGGTGGCGGGCGTGGTGCTGCTGATTTTGGTGGTCTTCCTGGGCGACTGGGTTAAACAGATTCCGATGGCAGCATTGGTTGCCGTGATGATCATGGTGTCCATCGGCACATTCAACTGGGGTTCATTTAAGAATCTGCGCGATCACCCCAAGAGCTCCAGTGTGGTGATGCTGGCCACGGTGGCTGTGACCGTTTACACGCATGATTTGGCACGCGGTGTGCTCACGGGTGTGTTGTTGTCAGGCTTCTTTTTTGCCCACAAGATCGGTCAGATTTTGTTGATCCAAACCAAGACCGAAGACGATGGCGCGACACGCACCTACGAGATCTATGGGCAGGTGTTTTTTGC
>JAYVJQ010000505.1:0-3043 GCA_043769055.1 Allobrachymonas sp. | reverse complement strand
CCCAAAGATCAAAACCAAAGTGGTTTGGGTCAACACCTGGTTTGATCCACCAAAAGAATCCGAGGCAGCCCAAGCCCTGATCAACGGCGGCGCTGATGTGCTCCTGCAAAACACCGACTCCACCGCTGTGCTGCAAACGGCTGAGAAGGCTGGTAAATACGCCTTCGGCTGGGACTCTGACATGAGCGCCTTCGCGCCCAAAGCCCACCTAGCCTCCGCCATTGTGGATTGGAGCAACTACTACACCAAGTCAATTGACGAAGTGATGAACAAGACGTGGAAGGGCGGCATCGTCACACGTTGGGGCGTGGTAGAGGGTCAAAACGATCTGGTGAAAATGGCTGACCAAGTGCCCGCCGAAGTCAAAGCGATGGTCACCGATGTAAAAGCCAAAATGAAAGCCGGCACATTCGACCCCTTCACCGGCCCCATCATGGACAACACCGGCAAAGAGCGCTTGGCCAAAGATGCTAAGAGCGATGACGACTGGAAAGGCAAGGTTGATTTCTACGTCAAAGGCGTGGAAGGCAAGATTCCATCGGGCAAGTAATTCATTTGCCCACGATAAAAAGGCCGCTTGGATAGCGGCCTTTTTTGATCAAAATAGGCAAGTAGCCGGGAAAAAATATAGATAGTTTGCTACTATTTTTATAGTCATTGCAAATGATTTATTCTCAATCCAATGCCATCTGCGTCGTGCAGCAAACTAGCAGACTGCTATAAACTCAAGCTTGTGAACTACCCCGAAACGCTCAATCAAATCTTGCGCCCCAAAGCGCATGCCAAGCCCTTGGTGCTTGACTTATTTGCGGGCTGTGGTGGTTTGGCTTTAGGTTTTGAGGCCCAAGGCTTTGAAACCTTGGGCTTTGAGATGGATGCAGACTGCTGCGCAAGTTATCGACATAACTTGCACGGTGACTGCATTAACATCAAGCTGGATAAAGAATATGTTTTCCCCAAAGCTCAAGTCGTTATAGGCGGCCCGCCTTGTCAGCCTTTCAGTGTAGGCGGGCATCAAAACGGTATTCGCGATGCACGCGATGGTTTTCCTGCATTTATTTCGGCAGTGGAGCAGGCGCAGCCCGATATTTGGATGTTTGAAAACGTGCGCGGCCTGATGTACCGCAACAAAGATTATCTGGATGTGATCATTCAAGAGCTGGAGGCTTTGGGTTATGTGGTGGAATTCAAATTGCTCAATGCAGTCAATCATGGTGTGGCACAGAACCGTGAACGTGTGATTGTGGTGGGTCATCGCGGAGAATTTCACTACCCCCCAACTCACAAGCAGCGTATGACAGCTGGCCAAGCGCTCGATAGCTTAGCCATGCAGGCAGATGCAGACTCCAAATTCCTCACTGCCCGCATGGACACCTATGTCGCCAAATACGAGAAGGCATCTCACTGCATTACTCCTCGTGATTTGCACCTTGATCGCCCAGCTCGTACAGTCACCTGCCGTAATTTAGCGGGTGCAACGGGTGATATGCATCGCTTGGTGTTGCCCGATGGTCGCCGCCGCCGTTTAACTGTGCGTGAAGGCGCACGATTGCAAAGTTTTCCAGATTGGTTTGAATTTCAAGGTTCAGAAACTAGTGCATTCAATCAAATTGGCAATGCCGTTCCGCCCATGCTGGCCTATGCCATTGCTGGCAGTATTCGTGCGAGTTTGGAATCTGATCAACGCTTGAGTGCTACACAAATCAGCAGGAGACGGCAGCCTAGTCAAATGCAGTTGTTGGCGGCGTAATGGTCAAAAAAACCGCCAAAAAATACGCTGCTCTGGTTGATGAAACCCTTGTCATTTTGTCTGCCCTTGGCGTTCCAATCAGCGGATTGACAGATCGGCGCCAAGCCAAAATGGCCAAAGCTTTTTTGGCTTTAGCAGATCTCAAGCCCGGCATGTCGTGGTCGCAGCTTAAGTGCGCAGATGATGGGCATCAGTTGCGTTCTAGGGAGGTCATTGCTTTTATTAATGCTCATTGGGGCGAGCAAATTGCCGACAGCTCTTACGACGATATTCGTCGCAAAGATTTGATCTATGCAGTTGAGGCTCAGATCGTCATCAAGAGTGCGAGCAAGCTTAATGCAAACACGAACGATCACACGCGAGGATTTGCCATAAATCCGGCGGCTGCCAAGGTGCTTCGAGCTTTCGGTACAACCCGTTGGGAGGCTTTGCTCAAAAAATATCTCCTGAATCGTCCGAGTTTGGCAGAGCAGCTCGAACGTCGCAGAGACTTGGCGCGTGTTGCAGTAAAAATCCCGGGCGACAAAGTGTTGTCGTTTAGTGCGGGTCAGCACAATGTTCTTCAAAAAAATATCATCGAGCAATTCTTGCCTGTGTTTGGATTTGGTGCAGAGCTGCTGTATGTCGGCGATACCGAGAAGAAAAATCTTTTGATGGATGCAGAGCGATTAGCCAGTTTGAAATTCTTTGAACTCAAGCATGACAAACTTCCCGATGTGGTGGCCTATTCGCCATCTAAGAATTGGCTGTATCTCATTGAAGCGGTCACAACGGCGAATCCCATTACTGAGCTGCGCCGCAAAACCTTGCTCGATTTAACCCAGAGTTGCACGGCGGATGTCATTTTGATCACGGCATTTCCAGATCGCGCGATTTACCGAAAATTTGCACATGAGATTGCTTGGGAGACTGAGGTCTGGATTGCAGATGCACCTGAACATATGATCCATTTCAACGGCGATAAATTTCTCGGGCCCCATTCATCTTAGGTTATGGTGTGTTCTCATGATGGAAAAAAATCTTTGGCATCCTGTGGCAGCGCCAACTGATCTTGGCAATCAACCACTTGCCGCGCAGCTCTTGGGGCACGACATCGTGCTGTGGAAAAACAGCGTGGGTCAAGTGCAGGCTTGGGCAGATCGCTGCCCACATCGTGGTGCAAAATTCTCGCTCGGCCGGTTGGTGAACGACCGTTTGGAATGCGGTTATCACGGCTGGCAGTTCAATGCTTCAGGGCAATGCATGCTCGTGCCTGCGCTGCCCACGTTCACGCCACCTGCGAGCCACTGCGCG
>JAYVJQ010000504.1:0-3114 GCA_043769055.1 Allobrachymonas sp. | reverse complement strand
AGCGCAGTTGAAGCGCTGCCCGAAGTGCTGGATTCGATGGTCGTTGATCTCGAATATTTAGGAAAAGAAAGCTTCATGCCTTTGTTCGTTGTGCTACGCCCAGGCAACACGCTCACCGAAGATTTAAAAATCAAAATCCACGATGCAATTCGCACGCAACTCTCCCCGCGCTTCGTGCCCAACGAGACGCTGCAGGTCGTTGCTATTCCGCGCACTTTGAGTGGCAAAAAGCAAGAACTGCCGATTAAGAAGCTCATGCTGGGTCAGCCTCTGGAAAAAGTCGTGAACAAAGATGCCATGGCAAACCCGGATTGCTTGGATTGGTATGTGCGTTACGCTGAAAATCATCTGAAAAGGACGCTCTCATGAACACCAACGCCAAATTCACACGCCGCCAAACTCTCGCCCAAACAGCTGCTTTGATCGCAGCTCCTGCTCTCGTGAGCCCTTGGGTGCGTGCGCAAGATAGATTTCCCTCGCGCCCCATCTCGCTGATTTGCCCGTGGCCCGCAGGCGGCGCATCCGATGCTGCCGTGCGAGCGATTGGCGAGGCGATGGGGCGTGCTTTGGGCGGTGCGACTGTGACTGTGGACAACAAACCCGGCGCAGGTGGCACTTTAGGCGCAACCGCCATGCTGACTGCCAAGCCCGATGGCTACACGCTCACGCAATTGCCACTCGGTGTTTACCGCTTGCCGCATATGCAGAAAATGGCTTTTCATCCGGTCAACGATCTCACACATATCGCCTGCGTCACGGGCTACACCTTCGGCATCGCCGCTACGGCTGATGCGCCTTTCAAAACGATCAAAGAAATGGTGGCATGGGCCAAGGCCAATCCAGGCAAGCTCGACTACGGCCACACCGGCACAGGCACCACGCCGCATTTGGCCTTTGAAGAGTTCGCCGCGAAAGCCGGCTTCACCACCAACCCCATTCCCTACAAAGGCTCGGCTGAAATTTTGCAAGCGATTTTGGGCAATCAAATCCCCGTGATGAGCGGCACGACTGAATTCTTCCCACATGTGCAATCGGGCAAGTTGCGCTATTTGGCGACGCTGGGCAGTAAGCGCACCAAAGCCTTCCCCGATGTGCCCACGGTGCGCGAAAGCGGCTGGGACACGATCTCTGATTCCCCGTTTGGCATCGGCGGCCCCAAAGGCATGGATTCAGCAGTGGTTAAGGTGCTCGAAGCTGCGCTGCTCAAAGTCAGCCAAGACGCAAAAGTGCTGGAGGTGTTTGATAAATTTCACCAGCCCGTGATCTGGATGGACAGCGCAGAATACTCGCGCTACGCTGTGCGCACCTTCACGCAAGAGCGTGCCACGATTGAGCGGCTGGGTTTGCTGCCAAAAACTTAAATGCCTAAAGATTTTCAAGCCTCTTGAGCATTTTGCCGGCGTGTTGATTGCGCAGAGTGATTCACTTTTAATAGCACGTTCGCATCGCATCGCCTCATCGCTTGTTGACCAGCAGGATGCCCAAGCAAACCAAAGCGATCGCGATCACGAGATTGCGCGTCACGGGCTCGCCCAGCCACAGTGCTGCAAACACCAATGCAAACACGGGCGTGAGGAAAACAAACGCGCTCATCTTGCCGGCAGGATAGCGCGTGAGCATCCACATCCAGAGCAAATAGCTTGCGAATGCGCCCACGGCGGTTTGCAAAAAAAGAGACATCCAAGCAAAGCTGCTGAGCGCAGCCAGCGAAGGCCAGCGCTCGCCCAAGCCCAAAGAAATCAACGGCAAAACTACGGCACTGCAAGCCAGCTGATAAAACAGCAATCGCTCCGCGCTGATTTTGGCCAGCGATGTTGCGCGAATCACCACAGTCGTCAGGCCCCATGAAGCGCCTGCAAGCAAAGCCAACACATCGCCCAATCTCCCTGAGCCCGATTTTTGCAAACTCTCCCAAAGCGCGAACACCACAGCCGCGAAGGCGCATGACAAGCCTAGCCACTGCATGCGATTCATGCGCTCCGCTTTCACGAAGATGGGCAGCAGCGCAGCCACCCAAAAGGGCGAGGTGTAGAGAAACACCGTCACGCGCGATGCGCCGGTGTGGCTGAGCGCGAGATAGATGCAGGCAAATTCAAAGGTAAAAAATGCACCCGCCAGCAGCCCTAGCCACAATGAACCATCGCGCACCAACAAAGGAACACCGCGCAGCTTGCACCATAAGGTCAGCAACACCGTCGCGCCGATGGCTCTGAATGCCGATTGAAACACGGGCGGCACTTCTGCGAGCGTTGCCTTAGCTAACACCTGCTGCAAGCCCCAAAACAGACAACATCCGAGAAGCAGCACGATGGCCAAGCCATCGAGATGGTCTTTTCGCTCGGCGACTGTCATGCTCAAAGCGGATGCTCGGTATAGAATTTTCCGCCATGAAACAGCAGCGGAGCACGTGTTGCATCATGCAGACAAGCTAGCACCTCGCCCACCAAAATCACATGATCGCCCTCAGGATACTGACTCTTGGCTGCACATTCAAACACTGCTGCGCAACCTTCGACGATGGGCACACCACCAGCGCCTTCGCGCATCGCCACACCCGCAAACCGATCCACGCCCTTGCCCGCAAAGCGCTCCGCTAAGGCTTGCTGCTCTACAGCGAGTACATGAATGGCGTAATGCTTGGCCTGCAAAAAAGCTGGCAGAGAGCCGGCTTTTTGCCCAATGCTCCAGAGTACGAGCGGCGGCGTAAGCGATACCGAGTTAAACGAATTGGCCGTGAGCCCGATCATGCTGCCGTCAAGCGCACGCGTGGTGATGATGGTGACGCCGGTGGCAAACAAGCCGAGCGCTGAGCGCAGCGCGAGGGGCGACGGAGAGTTGGATGGAGAGTTAAACGATGCCATGTGATAAATGTTTTCATGTAGTATGCCTTCTCTTCAATGCCCATCGTTGCACCATGACAAACCCAAGCCGCCTCGAACCCCATTGGATCGATTGCTTTGAAACACTGCTGCGCCGCTGCGCCTTACAAAGCAGCGAGACGGCAGCGATTTTGTGTGAGAGCCAATCGCGCCCAGAGCTGATCGAGGCGATGCGCCATGCCTTGGCTCGCATCGGAGCGCAACATTTCATCTTGACGCTGCCCACGCGACCTGC
>JAYVJQ010000503.1:0-3428 GCA_043769055.1 Allobrachymonas sp. | reverse complement strand
CAAAAAGAAAGACTGGACGTTGCTCGTGCAAGGTGTGGATTTGCATGCGCAGGCGGTGCACGAGCTGCTCCAGCAATTTCGCTTTGTGCCCGATGCGCGGCTCGATGATTTGATGATTTCTCTGGCAGGCGAAGGCGGCGGTGTGGGGCCGCATTTTGATTCTTATGATGTGTTTTTGTTGCAAGCTGCGGGTCGCCGGCAATGGAAAATTAGCGCGCAAAAAGATTTAACGCTGGTGGCAGATGCGCCGCTCAAAATTTTGCAAAACTTCAAGCCCACGCAAGAGTGGGTGCTGGAGCCGGGCGATATGCTGTATCTGCCTCCTCGCTATGCGCACGACGGCGTGGCACTCGATGCGGGCTGCCAAACCTACTCGATTGGCTTTCGCGCGCCGCGCGCAGGCGAGCTGGCGCGGGAAATTCTGCACCGGCTGGCCGAAGAAATCGCCGATGGCATGGAAGACGACCCTAAGCTCGCCAAACTCTACGAAGACAAAACCCAAGAAGCCACCGCTCATCCCGGCCAGATGCCCGCTGCGCTCACCGCGTTTGCTATGGAGGCAATCCACAAAGCGCTTGCCGACAAAACCTTGCTGGAGCAACTGATTGGCGAATACCTGACCGATCCGAAAGCCGGCGTGTATTTTGAAGAAGGCAAACTGCCCAAAAATTTCACGACCGTCAAACTCGCTGCCCCCACCCGCATGAGCTACGACGCGAAACATATGTTCATCAACGGCCAGAGCTTCAAATGCGCCGGCACGGATGCCAAGCTGCTGCGCAAACTGGCCGATGAGCGCAGCATATCTGCTACTGAATTGATAGCTGGTAGCGCAGCATTGATGCCGGCGATTGGTGAATTTGCTAAGGAGGGATGGTTGCGTGGCGAGTGAGGCGAGCAATACCAGAAAAGAGTATGATTAAATCCTATTGAAGGAGCTTTCATGAGAACCACCCAACAAATGAGCATCACATTGCCCAATGAAATGGCAGAAGCCATTCGAGCAAAGGTACAAGCTGGCGAGTACGCTTCTGAGAGCGAAGTGATCCGTGATGGTTTGCGCGCGATGGTTGCACGTGATCGCGCTGTGGAGCATTGGCTGAAAACTGAAGTTGCTGCTTCGTACGACGAAATGAAAGCAAATCCGTCGCTTGGAATTAGCATTGAGGAAATGCGCGCCAAATTGGCCGCCATGTACGCCGCTGAGTCATGATCTACAACGTCGTCATTTCGCGCAAAGCAGATGACCAATTGCGAGCCATTTTTAGGTACATCAGCCATGAAGCATCGCCAGCCACGGCAAAGCGCTACACCGAATCCATCTTGAGCTACTGCGCTGGCTTCAATATTTTCCCGCTTCGCGGCAATATACACAACGACATTCGTCCCGGTATGCGCATCACACACTACAAAAAACGCTGTGTTATTGCGTTTGATGTGGAGGGCGATACCGTGACAATTCAAGGCATCTTCTACGGTGGGCAAGATTATGAATCACAACTTGCGGGCGAACTCGATGAATGATTCAGCAAGCCCAAGCACATTGCTCGAAGGCGCCTTTTCAGGCCGCACCGATTTTCAAAATCTCATTCGCGATGCGATTGCTACCGCAGCCCGCGAAGGCTGGCGCGAGATGGTTTGGTTTGACCTCAATTTTGCCGATTGGCCGCTGGGAGAGCGCAGCGTGGAGGCTAGCCTGCAAGAGTGGAGCGAAACCGGCCGCAAACTCACCATCGTCGCCAAACGTTTTGACACCTTGATCGCCACGCATCACCGCTTCGTCAATTGGCGCAAACAATGGAGCCATATTATCGAAGCGCGTGCCGTGACGAGCGCCTCGGATGAAGAATTCCCCAGCCTGATCCTTAGCGAACATTGGGCGATGCACCGCTTGCAGCCTGCGCTGTGCAAGGGCGTGGCTGGATACACAGCCAAACGCCGTGTGGATTTGCGGGAGCTGAGCAACGAATGGCTCGCCCTCAGCGCGCCATCGTTTGCGGCCACGACTTTGGGTTTGTGAGAGCACGGCAGCTGCGACATCGACGTGCGCTTGAATACCCCTATAGCTGGGTCAGTCTTAGGATTTTCTCAAAAGCGTAGTTGCATCCGCTCAAACCATCAAAAAAACGAGTAATTTCAGAGGAGAAATGCGACAAATCAAGGTGATTGTTACAAATTGATGAATCAAGCTTGCCGATTTTGAATGTTTCAATTTCGTGCTAAAAACAACGAAGAATGTATCCATTCATGTGAGCAAACGAAACACCCGCAGTTCTGGTGATGTACGTAAATGAATACTGAAGTACTATTGAGTAACTTGGGGTTTTCCAAGTGCAATTACAACCCTCTTGATCAATTGGAGCTTTCAATGAAAAAACTTTCCCTCGCCCTCGCTGCTTTGGCTTTGTGCGGCGCAGCAAATGCTGCGACGATTCCCAGCAACTTTGCAGTGACAGTTGCCTTCACCCCGACTTGTGTCGCCTCGACCAGCAACCCTACCTCCATAGCCTTCCCTGCATACACAGCGTTTGGTACAGCGGTTAATCTGCCGCAAGCCACGTTCGCTTTTGATTGCAGTCGTGGTACTTTGGCTATTGCGACCCTTGCAATTGCTGGTGGAGTATCCAGCACCTCGACCACTGCAGCTACAGGCTATTTCTCAAACGCTGGCTTGAACTACTTTTTGACTCTTGGCACGCCATCGGCTACTGGTGGAACTGCAGCGACTGCTGCCAACGGCGCGATCGGTACCGCACAGACGATTTCTGTGACAGTTGACGGCACCATCCCTCAGCAGGCGGGTAATGCTAACGGTACGACACCGGTGAACGACACAGATAACCGTGTACTGACGATCACGTTCTAAGGCAAGAAGTTTTACTGCTATGAATCAGCGATGCAGTGCAAAGCTGATTGATGCAGGAAAATCAAAGTAAAGACCTATGAGACGTATCATCTCAGCCTTAGCTGCTTTGGCATTGCTGGGTGTCGCTCAGGCGGCGACCACAGTGGGTGCTAATTTCCAAACCAGAGTGAGCTTCACCCCAACCTGCGTGGCAGCAGCAGGTGGTGTGCCGACACTGGATTTTGGGAATTACACTGCATTTGGCAGCACGGTGAACGCAGCGGCGGTGAATTTTTCATTCAACTGTAGCAGGGGTACTTCCATTCTTGCGGCTGGCCTCAACAGCGCTCTTCCCAATGCTAACGGATCTTTCGGATTGTTTCCCAGCAACAATCTGCACTATACGCTGGCATTGACTGGTGGGCTGGTAGGCCTAGGCGGTACACAAGCATCTGCAGCCAATGGCAACATTGGTAGCCCTGATGTCTACAGCTATGCAGTTAGCGGCACGTTGCCCCAACAAGCAGGCAGGGTAGGCGGCGTATTGCCTGAATCCGTCACTCGATCAGTGGTGTTTGTTTTT
>JAYVJQ010000502.1:0-11528 GCA_043769055.1 Allobrachymonas sp. | reverse complement strand
ACCCAAGCGCGGATATCGGTGCGAAATTTTTCTTCTTCGGGAGTGAAAGCTAAATCCATAAAACCTCGTTAAGTCGATTCAAACGAGATCGCTTTTTAGCACGTTCGTGCAGTTGGCGCTGTCTCGTATCTGTCACGCTGCGCTCAGTGAGGTTCTGCCTCCATCGTGATGCCCAATTGCTCGCAGACGTTGCGGATCGTGGCCTGCAACTGCGCATTCGAGGCTTTGAGCACCGCCACTTCGTTTTCCAGCTTGGTCAGCCGCCCCAAGCTGTCATCCGTGACCACAAAATTGCCAGCAGCTTGCGACAGCGCCGCCACATCCACCTCCCCGCAAAGCAAATGCGCCCAGCGGTGCTCGCGCGAGCCTGGCATTTTGGGGAGCTTCACCACGCTTTGCAGACCACCTTCGTCGCCACGCTGCGCCAGCGTTTGCAGCACAGCTTCCACCGCAGCGCTATCAGCAAACTTTGTCCATCGCTCGCCGCTGGTGCGAAGCTCAGCAGGCGTTTGCGGGCCGCGCAGCATGAGCAAGCCCAGCAGCGCGCCTTCATCGTCGCTGACTTGCAGGCCACGGTACACATTGTGTTCAAAGCGCAGCACGCGACTGGAGCTGGCTTCAAAAACTAAGCTTCGCGCCTTAAGAGAGTCGAGCGCGGCGCGCGCATCATCGTCGGACAGCTCCATTACCGGATCGCGGCTGGTCTTCTGATTGCAGCCGAGCACGAGGGCATTCAGCGAGAGCGGATAGCTGTCGGGCACAGTGCGGGCTTTTTCCATCAAGGTGCCTAAAACGCGGGCTTCGTGGGGTGTGAGAGGTTTCATAGAGATAATTGAGCAATGACCAAGAATATCGTGATCTTAATTTCTGGCGGTGGCTCCAACATGGCAGCCATCGTAAAAACTGCGCAGAAAGAGCATTGGGCGGAAGTATTTGGCGCGCGCGTGGCGGCGGTGATCAGCAATCGCGCCGATGCGAAAGGGCTGACCTTTGCCGCAAGCGAAGGCATTGCCACTCGCGTGCTCGATCACACAGCATTTGCCAGCCGCGAGGCTTTTGATGCGCAATTGATCCAGGAGATAGATGAATTCAAGCCTACGCTTGTGGTTCTTGCGGGTTTTATGCGCATTCTCACACCCGGCTTTGTGCAGCATTTTGCCGGCCGTTTGATCAATATCCATCCCTCTTTGCTGCCTGCCTTCCCCGGCCTGCATACGCATGAGCGCGCGATTGCTGCCGGCTGCAAATTTGCCGGCGCGACGGTTCATGAAGTGACGGCCGAGCTCGATCACGGGCCGATTCTGGCGCAAGCTGCCGTGCCGATTCTGGAGAACGACACTGCAGATTCGCTGGCTGCTCGTGTGCTCACTCAGGAACACCTCATCTACCCTGAAGCCGTTAGGGGGCAGATCTTGTTGCTACCTAAAAAATAGCACTTGACACATTTTGCGCTTGCCATCTTTAGTGGGTGGACTGCTTTTTCGAAAAGCGTACTTGGCGTAGTTGTAAAGTCCATGGCAAAGTTTTTGCCATTGCAGGCTCCTCGATGCGTTTGAAAGCAATAAAAGCCACGCTGATCAACACGGGAGTTAAGCCAAAAATAACCAACCAATGCTGAAATGGACTTAAGCCTGCACCCCATCCATAACCTACTATCAGTCGGAACATCGCAAACAACACGATGCCATGCAGCAAGTACACCCCGAAGGTGATGTGTCCCAATAAATTTGAGCTGCGTAAATGAAGCAGACCAAACAAATTTGTCCCATTGGCGATCAATACAAAAGCGCCGCTGAGCAAGCAAGCAGGAAGCAAGGCGTAAGCTGTATCGAAGCCTAAAACCGCGACTCCTAAGAGTCCTACGGCCAGCGCAGAAGCCGCTGGAGTTGTGGCAAAGCGGCGTAACAGCACATGGGTGCTGAGCCATGCAGCAAGCATACCTCCCAAAAATGTCAGACCATGAACATCAATGACCTTGGACCAACCAGAAAGACTCAGGTACAAAACTCCTACAGCCACCCATGCCAAAGGTGGTTTGCGCAGTAGAAGTAGTGCAAGCAAGGGTAAGAAAAAGTAGAAACGCCATTCGTAACTCAGCGTCCAGCGCACGCCAGCAGTAATCTGAAGTTTCAACGGTGTATCTCCATACCTCACTGCATCCACCAGCGGCAACCACTGGTATTTTTGCAAAGCATAGAACAGCAAGACCAGTGCAGTGGCAGTTAGAAACAATGGGAGTATCCGCAAGCATCGGGACACATAAAGCTGTAACCAATCTACCGGGCGGTCGGGTGCTCTTAATATTTTGTTGAAGAATAAATACCCGGTGATCATAAAAAACAACGAGACCGAGGATTGCCCCAAATGCGTGTAAATACGCGAAGGAGGTGCCTGCCATTGGCCGTTGTGTAAAAAGAAATGCCAAATGCAAGCATGATGAAGAAAAACGGCCAATGCCAAATAACCTCGCAAACCATCAATCGTGGTGACTCGTTGTGCCATCTGCGGTAAAGGCCAGAGTTTATCCAGCAGATGAATACTCGCTAATGCCGTGATTACAACCACAAAAATAGGCAACAAACTCACGGCACTCATGATGCAACAAAACTTCCCGATTTACCGCCATGCTTTTCTAAGAGAGCCACCGAGCGCAAAGTCATGCCGCGATCAACCGCTTTACACATGTCGTAAATCGTGAGCAATCCCACGGTGCATGCGGTAAGCGCTTCCATCTCCACACCCGTTGGCCCTACCGTTTCCACAGTCGCGGTGCAGCTCACATGTGGATCAGAGTCCGTACCCAAAGAAAAATCCACCGCTACGCGCGTGATTGCCAGCGGATGGCACAGTGGGATCAAATCGCTGGTTTTCTTAGCGGCTTGAATGCCTGCAATCCGCGCAATGCCCAGTACGTCGCCTTTTTTTGCGTTTCCGCCTTCAATCAGCGCTAAAGTGGAGGGCAGCATGTCAATACGGCCTTGCACCGTGGCAATGCGATGCGTGGCAGCCTTGCCGCCCACATCCACCATATGGGCTTGGCCGTTTTTGTCAAAATGCGTCAGGGGTGATGATGTGTCACTCATGTTTACGAAACCTTCATTCAATTTCTGCATCATACGATCATGTTCAACACTGGCAATCCTTGGAAAGACCGCGCGCAAGCTGCTTTTGCGCATTTGGGAATGAGTTTGGCGGTCAGCGGGTTGGCGGCGGCTTTGGTGTTTTTTGTCTGGTATCCGTATCCGTACAGAGAAATCTCGGGCGGGCGGGAGCTGTTTTTTCTCGTCGTCGCGGTTGATGTGGTGCTCGGGCCGCTGCTGACATTTGCGATTTTCAACCGCGCCAAGCCGTGGAATACATTGCAGCGCGATTTGACCATTATCGTGCTGCTGCAATTGGCAGCGCTGGCCTATGGTTTATGGACGGTTGCGCTGGCGCGGCCAGTGCATTTGGTGTTTGAATACAGCCGTTTTCGCCCCGTGCATGCGGTCGAAATCGAAGAATCGCAGCTAGTCAAAGCGCCCACTGATATGCGCAGTTTGCCGTGGACGGGGCCCACCATCATTGGCCTGCGTCCTTTGGTGGGCAATGAAAAAATTGAAGTCACCATGGCTGCAATGAGTGGCGTGCATGAAGCGTGGCAAACGCAGCTGTGGCAGCCGTATGCCAAAAGTCAAGCTGATGCCATCAAATCTGGCAAATCCGTGGCTGAGTTGCGCAAACGCTTTGCGCAGCATGCCGTGCTGATTGATCAAGCAGTGGCTGAGTCTGGGCGAGCCGAGGCGCAATTGCTCTGGCTGCCCATGTATGGTCGCAAAGATTTCTGGACGGCTTTTATCGATGCCCGTAGTGCCGAGCCGCTGGCCTTCATACCTTTGGATTCATTTTGAACCTTGTGCATACTTATCTCCATCAGCTTTTTAGGCTATTTGCGGGCATGAAATCTATACAGTTTGCTATTTTTTTTGTAGCATTGATGGCCTCTGTATTGATCGCATCTAGCCGCGCTGCCGATGGCTTACCGCAGCTGGGCGATGGCGAAGAAATGAGCATCGCTGCTGAGAAAAAGCTCGGTTCCGCAATAGCCCGCGAGATTTACCGCGACCCCGATTACATCGACGATCCCGTGATCAGCGCCTACGTGCAGCGCCTGTGGCAGCCGCTCTTAGCCGCAGCCAGAAAGCGTGGCGATATTTCGCCTGAGCAGCAGCAGCTTAGCTGGGAAATCATGATCGGCAAAGACAAGAGCATCAATGCCTTTGCGCTGCCCGGCGGTTATTTTGGGTTGCATCTGGGCTTGGTGGGCGCGGTCAGCACACGTGATGAGCTGGCTAGCGTGCTCGCGCATGAGCTGACCCATGTGAGCCAGCGTCACATTGCGCGGCAAATTGGCAAACAAAATCAGCAATCACCTTGGCTCTTGGGCGCGATGATTTTGGGCAGCATCGCCGCCAGCAAAAATCCACAAGCAGCGAGCGCTGTGATCAGCGGCGCGCAAGCCGTGAGTGCGCAAAGCCAGCTCAATTTTTCGCGTGATATGGAGCGCGAGGCTGATCGCATTGGCTTTTCCATCCTGCAAGAAGCCGGCATGGATGTGCGCGGCTTCACCGGCATGTTTGACAAGCTGCAAAATGCCAACCGCATCAACGACCACGGCAGCTTCCCTTACCTGCGCACCCACCCGCTGACCACCGAGCGCTTGGGCGACATGCAATCGCGCCTGCAAATGCTGCCGCCCGCTGCACCGCTACCCAACGCAATCGCCCTGCAAGCCGAGCATGCCATCATTGCCACCCGCGCCCGCTTGTTGTCTGACTCATCCGTTGATGCGCTGCGCAGCGAGATGAGCCAAGCCGCTGCCGCGTTGCGCACGCCATTGCCAGCGAACGCCACGGCCACCCAACGCATTCGACTTGCCGCACAACTCTACGGCGGCACCTTGGCAAGTCTCAAGCAGCGCGATACAGCCTCTGCGCTGCGCTATGCCACCGCAGCCCGTGAAACACTGAATTCAAAAGAGTTTGAGCAGTTAGCCGGCATAGAATATGCGCAGGGCGCTATCGAATTAATAGCTATTGATATTGTTCTCGCTGCACCCAACGGCGTCTCATCGCCTGATCTCGCAGCCCAAGCCAGCGCAGCCTTGCAACGTCTGCGCGCCATGCACAGCCAGCGCGGTGAGCGTGCCAGCTTGCTCGCTGCAGCGCAGTTGGCGCACACGGGTTTGCTACCCCATTCAATCGCTGAGCGCAGCCAAGCCATCGATGCCCTGCAAACTTGGCTGGCCGAACACCCGCGCGATGCGCTCGCGTGGCAAGCTTTAGCAGCCTTGCACGAAGCTCAAGGCCAAACCCTGCGCAGCCTGCGCGCCCAGGCCGAAGCAAGAGTTGCTCTACTCGACTACGGCGCAGCGCTCGACCGCCTCAAAGCCGCGCAAGAATGGGCGCGCGGCAACACCAGCAACCACATCGATGCCAGCATCATCGACACCCGCACCCGCGCCGTGCAAGCCATGGTGCGCGAACTGCAACTCGAGCGCGACAAGCCATGAGCATTCTTGAACCCGCTCCTCACCGCTCCTTCCCCAAGCAAAGCCGCAACAGATCCCAACTCGCCGCATCTGCCCTGTGCCCCTGCCGCGTGGATAGCGGCGTTGAAACAAGCTACGGCGATTGCTGTGGCCCATGGCACGCAGGCTACTCTGCAAGCCCGCGCCTCCACGCCCCCACGCCCGAGGCCCTCATGCGCTCGCGCTACAGCGCCTATGCACTGCAACTGGCCGACTACCTGCTCGGCACCTGGCACGGCAGTGCCGCCCCGGGTGAGATCGATTTCCCACCCACCAAATGGCTCGGCTTAGAAGTCAAGCATGCCGAGGCAAGAGGCGATGCAGGCATCGTCGAATTCATCGCCCGCTACCGCGAAAGCACAGGCAAAGCAGGCCGCCTGCACGAGATCAGCCGCTTTGTGCAAGAAGGCTTGGGCCCTGATGCACGCTGGCTCTACATCGATGGGCAAATGCCCGAAGAGGCAGCATAAAAACTTGCATCGACTGTGGACTGGCACAATTCGATGACGATGAAAGAAAACCAACACACCGAATGGAAAGAATCTTGGCGCGACGAGTATCTGCGCTGGGTGTGTGGCTTTGCCAATGCCGAGGGAGGCTCGCTGGTGATTGGGCGCAATGACAAAGGCCACGCGGTAGGTGTGACCAATGCTGTGCGGCTACTGGAAGAAATTCCCAACAAAGTCCGCGACATTTTGGGCATCATGGTGGATGTGAATTTGCTGCTGGAAGGCGGCAAAGAGCTGCTAGAGATTCGCGTCGAGCCTTACCCCAGCCCGATCAGCTACAAAGGTGAATACCACTTTCGCAGCGGTAGCACCAAACAAGAGTTGAAAGGCGCGGCGTTATCGCATTTTTTGCTCAAGAAGCAGGGCTTGCATTGGGATGGTGTGGCGCTGCCCGGTCTGAAGGTAAGCGATTTAGATGCTGGCGCGTTGGCACTTTTTCGCCAACAGGCGGTACGCAGCCAGCGGCTACCTGAGGCCGCACTACAAGAGAGCGATGCTGCTCTGCTGGAGCGATTGCATTTGCTGCACGAGGGCTCTTGCAAGCGCGCTGCGGCACTATTGTTTCATGCCGATGCGGGGCGCTGGTTTACTGGCGCATTCGTGAAAATAGGCTATTTTGAGAGCAACGCCGATTTGCTTTACCAAGATGAGGTGAACGGATCGCTGCTTGTGCAGGTCAACAAAACGATTGAGATTCTGCAAGCCAAATACATGAAAGCCTTGATCAGCTACGAAGGCTTGCAGCGGGTAGAAACTTGGCCTGTGCCCCTGCCCGCCTTACGCGAGGCGGTGCTCAATGCGGTGGTACACAAGGATTACACAAGCGGCGCACCGATTCAGATCAGCGTGTATCCCGACAAGCTGATGATCTGGAACTCAGGTCGCCTATCGCCCGAGTGGACGGTGGAGCGGCTGTTGGCCAAGCATGCTTCTGCGCCGTTTAACCCCGATATCGCCAATGCGTTTTTTCGCGCGGGACAAATTGAATCGTGGGGGCGCGGCATTGAGCGCATGGTGCAAGCTTGCTTATATTCTGGCCTGCCAGCACCTCTCATGCAGCTGGAAGACGGTGGGCTGTGGGTGACGTTTGGGTTTGCCCATTCGCCAACAAAAACTTCGGTGAAAACTTCGGTGAAAACTTCGGTGAAAACTTCGGTGAAAACTTCGGCAGAAATCCTTCGCCTCCTCACTGCCACGCCAACAATGACCTTAGCGCAGGTTGCTGCCGAGATTGGAAAAACGCCAAGAGCCATCGAGCTGGCCGCATCAAAGCTAGTGAAAGAAGGGCGATTGAAATATGTGGGCCCGCAAAAAGGCGGTCATTGGGAAGTGATGCCGTGACAGAGCGCTGGTTGGCCGATGCCATCCTGATTTTCCACGCCGCCTTCATCTTCTTTGCCATCTTCGGCGGCCTGCTGACTTACCGAAACGGCCAATGGAAAAAACCTTGGCTCATCCTGCATCTGTGCTGCGCAACATGGGCCGCCACAGTCGTCATCATGGGCTGGACTTGTCCGCTCACTCCCTTAGAACAACAACTGCGCATCGCCGCAGGCCAGCAGGGCTACAGCGCCAGCTTTATCGAGCATTACCTGCTTGCTGTGATCTATCCTGATGGACTGACTCGCCCGATTCAAATTGCAATGGGTGTTGGTGTGGTGCTGATCAATGCTTTCATTTACGGTATTTTTATAACAAAATGCCGCATAAGTCAGAAAAAAAATAAACGCAAGCAGCTATCAAAAATAGAGCAAATTGATTTGCCAATTTTTACGGAGATTACTGCGCCGAATCAAACACTACCACTATAGTGTTGAATACAAATGTGAAACTCGACTATGCGATTTGAAGGCAACCTATCTTCTTGGAATGACGAACGCGGTTTCGGTTATATCGAACCGCGACTCGGTGGCGAGCAAGTATTTGTGCATGTATCGGCGTGGCCAAGAAATTCAGGCAGGCCGCAGTTGCATCAGCAATTGAGCTTTGAGGTCGAGCTAACAAACAAAGGCAAGCGCGCAAAGAATATTCAGCTGGCGCATGCGCGCCACGTTCAGCAAACGAGCGAACGCACCAATAACGCGCAGTGGGGAACGGCCACGCTGTTTGTACTGCCACTGTTTTTAATTGCCTACGCAGTAATCGCTATCGTATGGAAACCGCCGATTTGGATTGCAGTGGCGTATGCGGTGCTGAGCTTGGTTACTTTTTTTGCTTATGCGATCGATAAGTCTGCGGCAACCCGTGGCTCTTGGCGCATATCTGAGCAGACCTTGCATGCGCTTGCGCTCTTTGGAGGCTGGCCTGGCGCGCTTGTAGCGCAACAAGTTCTGAGACATAAATCCACCAAACAAGAATTTCGCAGCGTTTTTTGGGCCACCGTGTTCATCAACATCGTCGCACTCGTATTTATCAGCACGCCATTAAAGCAACTTCTCGATCTCGGTTGATAGTTGATGCGCCAATCCGCCACAAGGTGCGGTGGGCGTGATCTGGTTGGGCGGTGCGGCCATTCGCGCTGGCTACAAAACTGCGTGCGCTGAACGCGGTGTTGATGCAAACCACCTCAGCTTGCCAACAGTTTTGCTGCGCGAGGTGCTAGCCGACCAGTCAGATCGCGGCCACCACGCCAGCGTGAGCGGGTGGCGTTAGATGGTTGCTTGCTGAAGTATCAGCGAACAGCAAGAGTGTTGGCGTGCGACGCAAAAACTGAAGGCAGAAAAATAGGGTCAGAGCACAATTTCGTATGGGCTTGAATTCACTCCGGGGAGTTGAATGTCTTGAATTGTGATCCGACCCTATTTTCTGCCTTCAGTTTTTACTCGCCATCAGATCACTACTAATTCAATAGCACTCTGCACTGTATTTATGCCGGCTAATTGGCCAAAACGCTTTAAAAATCAGCTCAAATGCTTGCCTATCAAGCCTGCCATCTCAAACATCATCACTGAATCTTTTTCATGTGGCCCGTGTTGGAATAGCTTGCAGCGATGCGCGTGTAGGCAATTGATGGGGCTGGCGAATGTGGTGAACCAGTCTCATGGAACGCAACCCGCGCAGCACCCACCAGCCGGGGTCTAGCTCGTCTGCATGCAAGCCGAGTTGGGCTGAGCCGGGAAACGCATGGTGGTTGTTATGCCAGCATTCGCCCATGGTCAGCCAAGCGGTGATTGGTTTGAGCAGGCCATGCAGATGCACGTTGTAGCCCTGCACACCTGCATCGCCCACATGCCAATGCTGGCCGCCATGCAGATGCGCAAAATGCCCAATCAACCAATGCCCCGTGACGCAAACTGCCACTCGCGCGGACACGCCCCAGACCACGAAGGCCCAGCCGCCCCACAGCCACAGCAAGGCGGCAGGAATGAGCTGCTGAACCATCCAAGTGGCCTCTAAAAAAGCATAGAAGCGGCTTTGCACGACTCTGGGCTCGGGCTGAAATGTTGGCGGACGATCAAGCACAAGTTCGCAATGAATTTGCCACCAACCATCGTGCCAAAAATTCCTGCGATGCGCAAAATAATCGTGGCACAGCGGCTGCCTCTGCGCCCAATCGCGCGTATCGTGGGTGCGCATCATGGAGAGGGGCCCGGCCATGCCCACCAGCGTGCCCAGCCAAACGAAGAAGTATTCCAGCCACAGTGGGCATTGGTAGCTGTTATGAATGAAGCGGCGGTGCATGCCCAGCGAATGCCCAAGGCACAAGGTGATGGCGCAAGTGCCAGCAAAGATGCCCGCGCTGGCCCAGCTTAAGGTGTGCCAGCCGAATGCGAGCACGATGCCCAGCATTGAAAACCACCACAGTGATTTGATTGGCGACCAGCGCACCACGCCGTGAATCGCCTGGGCCGGATGCTGTGCGTGGATGCGGGGCACGCTGCTGTGGGTGTCAAGCTGCGGCGTTGACAAATGGCTTGGCCTCAGTGTGTGAGTGTGCATACTTTCTCCTTCAAGGTATTTGAATGACTACACTTTTTCGTTACCCAATTTCGTCACCTAAGGCACGCACCATAGCGCGCGCAATCACTTTGTGAGCAGGTGTCACAGGGATCATGTACAGCCGTCCTAGCCAGTTGTGGACGTGCACTACCGTGGTCACGGTGATGGTGGTGTCTTCTTCGGCTAAATTGCTTTGTTTGTGAACAGACACGACGACATTCAAATGTTGATCGCTGTCACCCAAGAGAACTTCGTTGGGCGTGTTGGAGATCAGGGTGAAGATGCCCACAGGATCGCCGGCTTGATAGTCAGATGCCTTTTTATTCGGATCAATTTGCGCGATGCCGCCTAAATTTTTCAGCCCAAATAACCCGACGATATGATTTCGAAGGGTCATCAATCGGTCGATCCAAGCTGGCGTTTTTCTGGCAACGCGAAGGAATTGCTCCAAAGCGGTGAGGTTTGGCTCTGTTGCCCGGATTGCCCAAGCATCATGAAAATAGGCTCCCGGCAAACGCGAGGCGATTTGACTGCCATAGGGCGTAGTGGATGCTGTGGGGCTGTTCTTCATAGGAGCTACTTTTTGATTCTGTGATATGTGCGCTTTGAATCTTGTTGGCCAACCCGTCACTCGGCTACCGTGCGTGGCTGTATGGAGCCACCAGCTAAGCGCCGCAGCAATTTCACATACCTATTCCAGCGGCTGCGTTGGGGCAGAGGTTCGAATTGGGCTTGGAGTTTGTCAAACAGATCTTCAATCAAGGCATCGTGCATGAACCTGATGTAAAAGTGCCATGCTAAGAAAAAACCAATGCTGGGTTGGGTGTCGATGGTGTGGATGAGCAGGCAGCTTGCGCCTTCATCTTTGAGTGTGATTTCATGGAAACCTTGGCTTCCACGCTGGAATTCAAAGCGCACTCTGTGCTCTGGCTCGCAAATGCTCACGCGATAACGAATCGGGCCGTGGCCGCCGATTGCGCCTGCTTGGATGGGGCGATCAAGTTTCATGCGCGGCCAATCTTCATGCGGCCAGACGCGATCTTGCGCGCTGCCCAAGGTGAGCAGAAGAGGCGCGATTTGTGAGACTGAGGCTGCGATTGGGCGGTTGTGGATATTGATGATGCGCATGATGCTTACTCCGTGGTAGCTATTAATTCAGTAGCGCTCTGCGCAAATTCTATGCCGGCTACTGCCGGTTTTGGCATTGATCGGAGCCAATAAAGAGCTTCGTTTTGCGTTGTGGTTAGGCCAGCGCGCAGGATGCGCACGCCATCTGCGCTGAGCACTTTTTGGGGCAGATGCTCAGCGAGGCGTGCTGTGAGGTGTATGAGCCACCAGGGTAGACGCAGTTTGAATGCGGGGCGCAGGCCGAGGCTGGCGCGAAGCTGCGCGAGGAATTCGCTGTAGCGCAGCTCCTCGGGGCCTGCCATCTCAATGGCGCGGCGCAGGGCTTTGGGGTGCTCGCAGATGCGGCAAATGGCTTGTGCGGCATCTTCGCATTGCATGGGCGC
>JAYVJQ010000501.1:0-3112 GCA_043769055.1 Allobrachymonas sp. | reverse complement strand
GTCGGATGAAGCTCGCGCACAAGCTCTTGCACAACACGGTCATGCAATTGGCTCAATGCAGCATTGGCTGTGGGCAGAGGCAGCTGCAGGTCTGCTTTGCGCAGGAGCAAGGCATGGCCAGGCGCATTGAAGCGCGGCGTGCAAGAAAACGCTTGTTGATGTCGCCGCAGATCGATGGGCGCTGGATACGCAAGTTCAACACCCAGTGGGATGATGTCGCGGCCAGTGACCCAGCGACAAAAAGCCAAAAAAGTCACGATGGTGTAGTCCAGCCGTGAGGAGCGGCCCGGCTGAGGTGGCTCCATGGGGGTCACTTCAATTCGGCAGCCCTCAGAGATATCCACAACACGCAAATCCACTGCATCTGAGACCACAGCGCAGTACTGGACGAGGCGCTCAATGGCTTGTGCAAGGTTTTGACACGACATCATTGAATAGGCCAGGGTATCAAAGCTCGTGGGCTTGTCTGCGCTTGCACGGCTGAGCGCCACAAAAGCCTGCTTGCTTTGCTGCTCCGCCAGCATCCAAAGCCGATCTATTTTTTCGACCGGCAATCTGCTGCGAGGATTCTCCAGCTCGCGGATATCCAGCCCAGCTTCCCGAAAAAGCTTGGTTGCATCCAGCCCTTGCGTGCGCAACAGATCGGCCACGCCGCGCATCCAAGCCGAAGCGATGGTCCATTGCATGCGGTTTGAGCTGCGAGGCCGCGATGTCGGATTGCTGGCGGGTGTGATCATGCGGGCATCTTAATTCACGGCAAGTCGATTGGCATCGAAACGCCAGTAATTTGGCCACACATGCAATGGTGATCACGAGGCGTGTCATCTAACATTTCATTCACTAGATCAACCCAAGGAACTTAAGTGATGAAAGCCTCTATGAAATCCCAACTCAAATCCAGCCTCCACTCCATTTTAAAATTGACACTTGTCGCAGTCACCTTCACGCTGGCCAGCGCTGCCCAAGCATCAAACGACTGCGCAGAGGTCAACCCCAGCATGCGTACGGCTACGTTCACCACTCAAACGATGCAAGCAAGTGACGGTCTGTGCTTGCGCTCATTTGCATGGCAGCCCACACAGATGCCAGTGCGCGGTGTCGTGGTGATCACCCATGGCATTCGGGATTACGCCCTGCGTTACCAGCGGTTTGCTGAGCAGCTCACGAAGCAAGGCTTTGCTGTTTTTGCGCAAGACTTGCGCGGGCACGCCCACTCGGGCGGCGAGCGGCAGCGTTTTGATTCCATGGCGCGCATGGTGGAGGACACCGATTTGATGGTGAATGTTGCCAAGCAGCGCTTTCCCAAAGTACCGCTGTACGTCTATGGGCACAGCCTGGGTGGCTTGATTACCGCCCGGTACTCGCTTGATCATGCAGACAAATTAAGCGGCGTGGTGCTCAGTGGTGCGGCATTGCAGCGGCCCCACAGCGTCTCAGGCTTCAGCGCTGGCCTCGCGAAAACAGTGGCATGGGTGGCGCCAGGCTTGAAAGTTGTTCAAGTGGATGACCGTGAGTTCTCCAAAGACAAAAACGTGATGGCCGCTTTGGCCATCGATCCCCTCATTAGCCGCGACAAACTGCCGGCTGCAACCGCCGCAGCGACACTCAACGCCATCGCCGATGTGCAACAACGCATGGGGCAGTTGAAGCTGCCGCTGATGGTGATTTACGGCACGTCCGATAGCGTCAATCCCATTGAGGGAAGTCAAGCGCTCGTTCAAGCAGCAACTAGCAAAGACAAGACCTTGAAGTCTTATCCCGGCGTGTACCACGACATGCTCAATGAGCCTGAGCGCGATCAGATTGCGGCGGATATCATTGCTTGGTTAGTTGCGCGGACGCAATAAATTCAAATTGGTACGTGCCACGTACCGTAAGCGCAGCCATTCAATCAAACAAAAACCCCGTAGCGCGTGAGCACTGCGGGGTTTGCTGTTGGCTCAAAGATCAAACCATTACGGTGGAAACCGACTTCGTGTTGATATAGCCTTCCAGCGCCTCTGGCCCGCCTTCCGAGCCATAGCCTGAATCCTTCACGCCGCCAAACGGCATTTCTGCCACGGCCAGCGCGGGTTGGTTGATCCAGAGCATGCCGGCTTGGATGTTTTGCGCGAGGTTGTGCTGATGCTTGAGCGAGCTGGTGAAGGCATAGCTGGCAAGGCCAAAGCTCAGGCGGTTGGCCTCGCCAATGGCTTCATCCATCGTATCGAAGCCGCGCACGCCAGCCACTGGGCCAAAGGGCTCGTCATTGAACACGCTACTCGTGAGCGGCGCATCGGCAATGATGGTGGGGGCGAAGAAATTGCCGCTGGTGCCAATGCGCTCACCGCCGGTGACGATATTCGCACCTGAAGCGCGCGCATCAGCCACTACCTTGGCCATTGCATCCATGCGGCGTGCGTTGGCCAGTGGGCCCATGGTGATGCCTTCTGCTGTGCCGTCGCCCACTTTGATTTTGGTGGTGAAGGCTGCGAACTTTTCGATGAAATCTGCCTTGATGCTGTTGTGTACCAAAAAGCGTGTGGGCGAGATGCACACTTGACCTGCATTGCGAAATTTGGCTGCGCCTGCAGATTTCACGGCGAGCGCCACATCGGCATCGTCGCAAATGATCACGGGGGCGTGGCCACCCAGCTCCATGGTGATGCGCTTCATGTGTTGGCCTGCCATAGCGGCCAGCATTTTGCCTACAGGTGTGGAACCGGTGAAGCTGATTTTGCGCACGGTGGGGTGAGCGATTAAGTAAGACGAGATTTCAGCGGGTACGCCATAAAGCAAATTGATCACACCTGCGGGCAAGCCTGCGTCGATGAAGCATTTAAGAAACATCGCGGGTGACGCTGGCGTTTCTTCGGGCGCTTTCACGATGATGGAGCAGCCGGTGGCCAGAGCCGCGCCGACCTTGCGCACGATCTGGTTGACGGGGAAGTTCCACGGCGTGAATGCCGCCACCACGCCAATCGGCTGCTTCAAAACCTGCATTTGTGTGTTCATCGAGCGTGGCGGCACGATGCGGCCATAGACGCGGCGGCTCTCATCGGCGAGCCAATTCAAAGTATCCACCGAGCCCATGAGCTCAGCTTTCGATTCAGCCAGCGGCTTGCCTTGCTCC
>JAYVJQ010000500.1:0-3765 GCA_043769055.1 Allobrachymonas sp. | reverse complement strand
CTGGCCAATGCGCCCGAGCGGCTGGCTGTTATGAAGCAGATGCTGCTGAGCAGCCGCGATAGCTTGCCGCTCTTTGACGCGCCGATGCTAATCCGAGATCTGGAAAAAGGTTACACGGAAGTAGCACGGATGATTCGCAATGATCTGCCGCTAGATCATGTGACTGTGCAGCCCGGCAAGAGCCCTGGGCCGCGCAAAACTCCTGCTGTGGGTGCTGTAGCCAGCTCCTCTGTAGACAACGCTCCAGCCAAGAACGATAGCAAGCCACCCAAGGGTAAAAAATCTGGTAAAAAGAAATAAGCGACTATGAACTGGCTAGACAACATCAAATGGGACGCCCAAGGCCTCGTGCCGGTGATTGCGCAGGAGCAATCCAGTGGCGATGTGCTGATGTTTGCCTACATGAACCGCGAGGCGCTGCAAAAGACCGCTGATCTCAAGCGGGCGGTGTATTTCAGCCGGTCACGCCAGCGGCTGTGGTTCAAAGGCGAAGAATCGGGCCATGTGCAAATGGTGCATGATATTCGGCTGGATTGTGATGGCGATGTGATCTTGCTATCCGTCACGCAATTGGGGCATGAGCCCGCGGATGACAAATCGCCTTCGCAGTCGATTGCCTGCCACACCGGGCGGCACAGTTGCTTTTTTAGCAGTTTGATGCAAGAAAACGGGGAAAATCAATGGAAAACGGTTGATCCCGTCTTGAAAGATCCGACAAGCATCTATAAATAACCAGCATGACTTCGCAAGACTCCCTCCAACAACTGGCTGCTGTGCTTCAAAGCCGCAGAAACGGCGATCCGCAGACCAGCTATGTGGCCCGGCTGATGACCAAGGGGCCGGATGCTTTTTTGAAAAAAATTGGTGAAGAAGCCACCGAGGTGGTGCTCGCTTGCAAAGATGCCAGCCACGGCGGGGACAAGCAGGCCATCGTGAATGAAACGGCTGATTTGTGGTTTCACAGCATGGTGGCGCTGGCCTACTATGGCTTGGGCCCGCAAGATGTGCTGGCCGAGCTAGAGCGCCGCGTGGGCCTGAGCGGCTTGGATGAAAAAGCCGCGCGCAAAGCCAGCGAGCGTGACTCCAACACGCCGCATTGACCAGCAATAAAGCAGAGAGGAAATAACCATGAGTCAAACCGATTTCGCTTCTTTCGAGCCCAAAACCTCGGGCGACCGCACTGTGATGCATGTGCTCTATGGCATGCACACAGTGGCCTGGGCCTCGCTAGGCACATTGGCCGTGATTGCGCTGATCATCAATTACATCAAGCGCGGCGACGAGACCGAGCCGCTCTATGTGATGCACCACAGCTACATGATCCGCACTTTTTGGTGGACGGTGCTGTGGCTGATCGTTACCTCGCCGCTGTATTTACTGCTGGTGCTGCCCGGCGTGATTGCGCAAGGCATTGTGGGCCTGTGGTATTTGTACCGCTGCATCAAAGGCTGGCTGCGCTTTAACGACAACCGCGAGCCTTAAGCAGGATGGGCCGCATGAAGTACGACCCCAATTGCATCTTTTGCAAAATCATTGAAGGCTCCATCCCTTCGCGCAAGGTGTATGAAGATGAAGAGATCTTTGCTTTTCACGACATCAACCCGTGGGCGCCGGTGCATTTTTTGGTGATTCCCAAGGAGCACATTACTTCTATCGCCCATTTGGAAGAGATCCATGCAGCGCTGATGGGCCGCATCATGCTGCTGATTCCAAAGTTGGCCGCGCAAGAGGGCTGCAACCCGTATCCCGCCGGCGGATTTCGGGTGGTGAGCAATACGGGCGATGAAGGCGGGCAAGAGGTGCAACATTTGCATATTCATGTGATTGGCGGGCCCAGGCCTTGGAAAAAGGGTTGAAATCCTTCTGCGCGCCCGAAACCGCTGCGGGCAATTAGAATCACACATTCACTGCTGCGCGAATGCGCGGCGTTTTAGGAGAAAGTCATGGGTTCATTTTCTATTTGGCATTGGCTGATCGTGCTGCTGATCGTGGTGATGGTGTTTGGCACCAAAAAGCTCAAAAACATGGGCTCTGATTTGGGCGGCGCGGTCAAAGGCTTTAAAGACGGCATGAAAACCGGCGGCGATGCCGACAAAGATGCCGCCGCTGCGCCCTCGGCCCAAGTGGCCGATGCCACAGCCGCTGCTAAGACCACGATTGACGTGGAAGCCAAGCAAAAATCTTGAAGTCTGCGTTTGATTTGTGATTGATCTCGGCATCTCCAAGATGGCCCTGATCGGCGCTGTGGCGCTGATCGTGATTGGGCCAGAAAAGCTCCCGCGCGTGGCCCGCATGGTCGGCACGATGATTGGGCGCGCGCAGCGCTATGTGAGTGACGTGAAGGCCGAGGTCAACCGTTCGATGGATTTGGATGAGCTGAAGAAAATGAAGGATTCCGTCGAGGGCGCTGCCCGCGATGTGCAAAACTCTATTCAAACCTCGGCCACAGATTTTGAAAAATCTTGGGATGAAGCGACCAATACGGCGCTGTCTGAGCCGCCTAGCTTTCCTGATTACCAGCGCCCCCACAAAAAATGGCGCATGAAAACGAGCAGTACGCCCAAATGGTACAAAGGCCGAGCCGGCGTGCGCACGCATGCGCAATCTGGTGCTGCTCGCGTGGCGCGCTATCGCGCTGTGAAGCCCACTTGATGTGACTGCTCAATAGCTACAACTTTGCCATGACTGAAGAAAAAAAAGACGAGCTGGCCGGCACTGAGCAGCCTTTTGTAGAGCACTTGAAGGAGCTGCGCGATCGCTTGCTTTATTGCGTTTATGGCTTGGTGATCGCAGGCATCATTTTGGCAATATTCCCTGGCCCGGCTGGTTTGATCGATTGGATTTCTAAACCCATCATGGCGCATATGCCGCCCGGTGCCAAGCTGATTGCCACCGGCGTGTTCTCGCCATTTTTCGTGCCGCTCAAAGTGCTGCTGATGGGCTCGTTTTTGCTGGCGCTGCCTTGGGTGCTGTATCAGCTGTGGATGTTTGTGGCGCCGGGTTTGTACAAGCACGAAAAACTGTTTGCGCTGCCGCTCATCATGTTTGGCAGCTTGCTGGCCTACACCGGCTTGGCCTTTGTGCAATTTTTCGTGCTCGACAAGATGTTTGAGTTCATCCAGAAATTCACACCTGCCAATGTGGCCGCCACGCCGGATATTTCCTCGTATGTTGAATCCATCTTGAGCCTGTATATCGCGTTTGCACTCGCATTCCAAGTGCCGATTGTGGTGATGCTGCTGACGCGCTTCAATATCGTTACGATTGAAAAGCTCAAAGATTTTCGTGGCTATTTCGTCGTCGTGGCCTTCGTGATCGCTGCCGTGGTGACACCGCCAGATGTCATCAGCCAACTTGCCTTGGCCATCCCGATGTGTATTTTGTACGAAGTGGGGCTGTTTTTCTCCAAGTACTACATCCGATTTTCCAAGAAACCAGAAGACAAAGAAGGCGATAAGCCTGCGGATACCCCTGCGGCTTGATTCTTAACGCCAACTGGCTAATTGCCGGCGCAGTATCTACATAGTTTGCTATGTTTTTGATACTGCTATCGGTTGCCCAGTCGCTCCAGCTCCGTGCGTGCTGTGTCTAGATCGCGGCCATATTCCGCCAGATAGCGGCTGCGCTCTTCGCTGCTCCACTCGGCGGGAGAAAAGCTCTCGGCACTGTAGCTGCTGCTTGTGTACACAACTCCTGCGCGGCGGGGCATCATGAGGCGGTCGGGGAATTTATCGGGGATGAGCAGGAAGGCTTCTACATCGCGTA
>JAYVJQ010000499.1:0-3247 GCA_043769055.1 Allobrachymonas sp. | reverse complement strand
CAACGCGGTTGAATACCTTGTTGTCGGGGGCTATGCGTTGTCTGCCTACGGGCGGCCTCGCTACACGGGCGACATCGACTTCTGGGTACGTCCACATCCCGAAAATGCAAGGAAAGTTATCAAGGTGCTGCATAACTTTGGAACGGCGAGCTTGGGAGTCAAAGAGCAAACTTTCTCAGAACCTAATCAGATCGTACAGATCGGTTTTGAGCCGAGGCGCATTGACTTGCTTACCAGCATTGATGGCGTTGAGTTCAGTGACTGCTATGAGCGGCGCTTGCAGGCGATTTACAGTGGCGTACTCATGCAATTTATTGGAATTGAAGACTTCAAGCGCAATAAGGCCGCCGCCAATCGCCCCAAAGATCAAATTGACATTCAGGATTTGGAAGCTTGAGTGCATTGTTCGGTCTTCTCCAAGCTACAACTAAAAAAATGACGATGAGTCAATACAACACTACTTCTGACACGAACAACGGCTTTGATTTTCTGCGGCTTTGTGCTGCATACAGTGTTTTATTTGCACACCACTTTGATTTGACGAAGACAATGGGACTGGCAGTGCTCGGGGTTAGCTTGGGGGGCTGGGGCGTTGCTACTTTTTTCGCCTTAAGTGGGTATTTGGTCACTGGCTCCTACTTGAACGATCCTCACTTTGGGCGATTTATGGCGCGCCGTGCACTGCGAATCTTTCCTGCATTGATCGTCTGTGTTCTGATCACAGTGATTTGTATCGGGCCGTGGATGTCCAGCCTTGAGGTGCAGCAATATTTTGCACACCCTCAAACTTGGCAGTATCTCAAAGCGATGGTGTTGAACATTAAATTCACGCTTCCTGGTGTGTTTGTTAACAACCCCTTGCCCAATGCAGTAAATGACTCACTGTGGACGATTCGTTTGGAATTTAAGCTCTACTTATACTTGGGCGTGGCATGTTGGTTGTTGCGGCAGCATCGTGAAAAATTGTTGCCCGCGCTGCTGCTCATCAGTGTGATTTACTACGTCTACAAAAATTCCAGAGCGACGGTTGATTTTCATGATCTTTTTCCTTTGGCTTTTTTTGTAGGTATGGCCATTCACGTGCTTTCGAAAACACTGGTGTCGATTCGGCTCTCTCAATACATAGCCCTTGCACTTATCGTACTGGCTGGGCTATGGCTATTCAGGCCTAACAATCTGTCCGTCATGATGGTTTGGGCTGGACTCATCTTGGTAATCGGAAAACATTTTACGATTCGTTTGCCCAGTTGGTTCAGAACGAACGATGTTTCTTATGGGATTTATTTGTATGCATTCCCGATTCAACAAATCGTCTACAGCACGGGCTGGCATCAAGCGTATTTCTGGCTAACTCTGATGTTGATCGTGTTAATCACAACAGTTTTAGCTTATCTGTCTTGTAAATGGGTAGAGCAACCTGCTATGCGGTTCAAACCAAAGCGATAAGCTGGTATGAATCTCGAACTAGGCAATGGTCACATCATCGTCGCCTACAGCGGCGGTGCGGATTCGACGGCTTTGCTGCTGATGGCCTCGCGTGCGCATCCGGGGCGGGTGAGTGCGGTGCATGTGCATCATGGTTTGCAGGCGGCGGCGGATGATTTTGCTCTTCATTGCGAGGCGTTTTGCGCGGCGCTGGATGTGCCCTTGCTGGTGGTGAAAGTGGATGCCAACGCAGCGGCTGGGCAAAGCCCGGAGGAGGCGGCGCGCAAGGCACGCTATTCGGCGATTGCTGATGCGATTTTGAAGAAAAAATGGTCTCTTCCCGGCGTAGAATCTACGCAGAATGCTATAAATTCAGGAGCGATTACGCAGATGAATGCGGGCGAGCACATCTTGCCTACTGTGCTGCTGGCTCAGCATGCAGATGATCAGGTGGAAACGCTGCTGCTCGCGCTTTCGCGTGGCGCGGGAGTCGATGGCTTGGCGGGCATGGCAGCGCAGTTTGAAAGGCATGGCGTGCATTGGGCGCGGCCATTTTTAATGCCTGAGCAGTTCATGGGGGCGCAGCAGATTCGTGATTGGTTGGCCGCGCAGGGCATCCAAGCGCGCATGCCGGGCAGCGCCAACTTAGGCCTAGGCTGGGTAGAAGACCCGACGAATACCAGCATGGATTTCACGCGCAACCGCATTCGTGCCAAGCTCTTGCCAGCGCTTGCTGAAGTTTTTCCTCAGTACCGAGAAACCTTTGCCAGATCTGCACAAAACATGGCGCAAACCGGCATATTACTTGGTCAGCGTGCTATTGATTTGGAAGTAATCATTGGTTTGCCGCCGCAGATCAAAGCCTTGCAACTGGTCAGCCGCGAGGCGCAGGCGAACTATCTGCGGCAATGGCTCAAAACGCAGCATCAAGCGATTGGCTCAGCTGCGCAGATGCATGAATTGCTCGATCAAATTGCCGCCTGCACCACGCGCGGGCACCACATTCGCATCAAGCTGGCCAGTGGCTTTGTGCTGCGAGATGGTGCAGTGATGCGCTACGAAGCGGTGTAAAAGCTCAGCGCACGGGCTGCAAAGCGCCCGTCAAACCAAACACCGTGCTGCCCCAATTGGCAGGTAGCTCCAACAGCAGCGTGGGGCTGCTGCCAGCCACGCCTTGCGCATTTGTGCCGCTAAAGCGCACAAAGCGGCGCTCGCCGGCTTTGATGCCATTGATGATCGCGGTGGAATCGGCGCTGATTGCTTGGCTTTGCAAGCCTTGCGTGAAACCCGCGTCGAGCGCGGTTTGCACTTGCAGGTTGCGTGGTGCATCAGCACTGGATGTGTTCACGCGCAGCAGCAAACCTTCGGGCACAAAGTCTGCGGTGGCGGCGATGTTGATCTCACGAATCCAGATCAGGCTGATGGGCATATCGATAATTTGAATGCGGCGAACGGCGTTGTAGCCTTCGATGCCATTGCTGTCGAAGCCGCGCACGCGCGCAAAATAGTTGCCATTCGGTGCAGTGCTGAAATCTAAAGCGGGAGTTGCCGATTTTGCATCCGAGACGATTTGCACAAACGCTGCATCTTGCGCCAACTCAGCGCGATAGCCTACTGCGCCTGTCAATGTGCCCACTTGCCACACCGCACGATTTGCCTCGCGCGCGCGCTGCACACGCTCGGGCAGGGCGCTCTCAGGCAGAGCGGGCAAAAGCGCCACCACTTTGACTTCGCGCTCGTTGGGCTTGATCGCCACGCCAAAGCCGCCAGACACATCGGCACCCGAGGCTTGCGCGGGATTGTCGGCCCGCACACGGCCTTC
>JAYVJQ010000498.1:0-2538 GCA_043769055.1 Allobrachymonas sp. | reverse complement strand
GTGCAGCCGGATGTGAGTAAATTGCCGCAGTTGCCGGATGGCTGGGTTTGGGCAAGTGGTGACCAGTTATGTGATTTGATCACTAAAGGGACAACGCCGCCAAAAGAAATGAAGGCTATTGGCGAGCAGACAATTCCCTTCCTCCGAGTAACTAATTTGACATCTCAAGGCACTCTCGATTTGCGCGATGAAGTATTTGTTTCGCAAGCGGTGCATACTGAATTTTTAGCGAGATCAATTGTTTTTCCTGATGATGTCCTAATGAACATCGTAGGTCCGCCGTTGGGTCAAGTCGTCGTTGCACCTAACACTTACAGCGAATGGAATATCAATCAAGCAATCGCAATTTTTCGCCCTGTAGATACCGTGCTGCCCAAATTTTTGTGCCGCTACTTGCTATCTAACGTGGCGCAGAAATGGTTTGCGCAACGGGCGAAAACCACAGCAGGTCAAACAAATTTGACTTTGGAGATGTGTCGCACTTTGCCGATGCCTGTTCCACCAATGAGTGAGCAAATTGCAATCGTCGATATGTGTGAGGCTGTTTTAGATAGCTGTTCACAGCAAGTTGTAGCCATCGAGGCATCTCTCAAACAATCCACCGCCCAACGCAAAAACATCCTCCAAGCCGCCTTCAGCGGCCAACTCGTGCCGCAAGACCCGACTGATGAGCCCGCGAGTGCGTTGTTGGCGCGGATTCGGGCGGCGCGGGAGGCGACGAGTCTTATTAACCCAGTTAATCGCAAAATCCCACGCGGGCGCAAGGCTAAGGCAGTGTGATGCGTTTTTTACTTGACTGGCATTTGACTGGAGGCTCCAAGACATGAAGCATTTCCTTCAAAATCAAGCACTTACAGACGTGATTTTACTTGACTGGCATTTGACTGGCGCTGAGCTGGAGAGCACAAAGAGACATGGCCATGCAGAATTCTGATTATTTGAACAGCCTTCTTCTGGAGCTGGCTGCGCTGCCGCAAGAATCGGGCTGGGTGGAGTTCAAGCAAAACAATGAAGCGCCGGAGGCCATTGGCGAATACATCAGCGCTTTGTCGAACACGGCTGCTCTGAAAGGCAAGGCCAAAGCGTATGTGGTGTGGGGCATTGCCGATGCTGACCATGCCTTGGTGGGCACGAGCTTTGATCCGATGGCCGCGAAGGTGGGCAATCAGGAGCTGGAGAGTTGGCTGCTTCAGCAGCTCGGCCCGAAGCTTCAGTTTGCCTTTGAGCGTGTGCTGGTGCAGGGCAAGCAGATGGTGATTTTGGAAATCGATGCGGCGTTTCGGCACCCCGTGCAGTTCAAGGGCGTGGAGTGGATTCGGGTGGGGTCTTACAAAAAACGGCTCAAAGATTACCCCGAAATGGAGCGCGCTTTGTGGCGTATCTTGGATCAAACGCCTTATGAATGGCAGGTGGCTGCGGAAAAGCTGTCAGCGCAGGAGGTGCTTGGTCTGCTGGATTACCCAGCGTATTTTGCGCGGCTTGATCGCCCGCTGCCGGATGGACACGCTGCTTTGATGGAGGCTTTGGCGGCGGATCGCTTGGTGGAGCGGATGGACAGCGGGCATTGGCGCATTTTTAATCTGGGCGCTTTGCTGTTTGCCAAACGGCTGGCAGATTTCGGCCCCTTGGGGCGCAAGGCCGTGCGCGTGGTGCAGTATCAGGGCGTGGATCGGCTGCAAGCTCGGCCTGAGCCGGTGTTTGGGCAGGGCTACGCGATTGCCTATGAACAAGCGATCATGGCGATTCATCAGCGCCTGCCGGGCAATGAGGTGATCAGCAAAGCCTTGCGCAAAGATGTGTTGCTCTACCCGGAGCTTGCGATTCGCGAGCTGCTGGCCAATGCGCTGATTCATCAAGAGCTGGATGCACGCGGCACCGGGCCGATGGTGGAGTTGTTTGAAGATCGGATGGAAATTCTCAATCCGGGCATTCCCCTGATGGATACACAGCGTTTGCTAGACAGCCCGCCGCGCTCGCGCAACGAAGCTTTGGCTTCGATGATGCGGCGCATGAATGTGTGTGAAGAGCGCGGCACGGGCGTGGATAAGGTGGTGCGAAGCTGCGAGATTTACCAACTGCCCGCTCCTTTGTTTGAGAAAGCTGATGCATTCACCCGAGCCACTTTGTATGCGCCGCGCTCGCTCACTCGCATGAGCTCAGAGGCTCGAACCGAGGCGATTTATTGGCATGCCTGTTTGAGATACGTTAATGGGCAGGAGATCAACAATTCATCGGTGCGCGAGCGCTTTGGTATTGCTCCAGCCAACAGCGCGATGGCGACGCGCTTGTTGCGGGAAGCGATAGATGCCGGGCGGGTGCGCTTGGATGATGGCAGCGTTGCACCCAAAAAACGCCAGTATGTGCCGCATTGGGCATGAGCTTGACAATTTACTTGACTGGCATTTGACTGAAGGCTTGAAAAGCATCATCCAAAAATATGAAAATCCTTTTAAATCAATGGGTTACGATAAATGGCGGTACTTGACTGGCATTTGACTGGCGATTGATGCGCAGTCCGTGTTTCTTTTCTAGTCCACC
>JAYVJQ010000497.1:0-3615 GCA_043769055.1 Allobrachymonas sp. | reverse complement strand
GATGCCGCCGCCATTGTCCTCAACTTGCAGCACGAGCACATCGTCCAGCTGCGTGCCCACTGCATCGACCCGCACGCGCAGGGTGACGATGCCGGCACGCTCGGTTGTGGAGGGCACATAGTTGAGCGCGTTGTCCACCAAATTGCGCACCAGCTCAGACAGCAAGGTCGGCGAGCCTTGAATTTGCACGCGCGGGTCTTTGGTGTCTGGCCCTTCATAGCCTAAATCGATGCCGCGCTCCATCGCGCGTGGCAGCGTATCGCGCACCACCTCGGTAACGAGCAGGGCCATATCGAGCATTTGCACCGGCATGCTGCGGCCATCGCTCTCGGCGCGCGCCAGTGCCAAGAGTTGGTTCACGGTACGGGTAGCGCGCGTGCTGGAGCGACTGATTTGCTGCAAGGATTGTTTGAGATCATCTTCACTGGTGCCAGCGCGCAGGGCCAACTCGGCTTGCATGCGCAGGCCAGCCAGCGGCGTTTTGAGCTGGTGCGCGGCATCGGCCAAGAAGCGCTTTTGCCCGGCCAATGCCTCGCGCTCGCGTGAAAAAAGATCATTCACTGACTTGACCAGAGGCACCACCTCTAGTGGCACTTCTAGCGTATCAATCGGGCTCAAATCATCGGCGCGGCGCGCGCGGATGCGCTCTTGCAATTGGTTGAGCGGCCGAATGCCACGCGCCATGGCCAGCCACACCAAAAATACAGCAAGTGGCAGCACCACAAACTGCGGCAGCATCACGCCTTTGACGATCTCAGCAGCCAAGCGAGAGCGCTTCTCGCGCGTCTCCGCCACTTGAATCAGCACCGGCTTGGCCTGCAGCGAGGAGGGCGGCCCTGACGGGATGACATAAACCCATGCCACTCGCACCTCTTGCCCGCGCATCTGATCATCCCGAATGCGCGTTTTGCCAGAGGCGATGAAATCTGCGGTTTCGTCCTCCGGCAGCGGCAAATCTTTGTCCCCGCTCAAGTATTCTCCGCGCAGGCCCAGCACTTGGTAATACACCAAGTCATCGTCATCGGCACGCAAAATTTCGCGGGCTGGCGCGGGCAAATTAAATTGAGCCTTGCCGCCCTGCACGCTGGCCAGCTTGCTCATGGCCAACAGGTTGTCTTCTAAGGCACGGTCAAACGGCTTGTCGGCGATACTTTGCGCCACCAACCAAGTCAGCACCAAGCTTGCAGGCCACAAAATCAACAGCGGCGTGAGCATCCAGTCCAGGATTTCCCCGAACAAGCTTCTTTGCTCGCGCTGAAAGAGTTTCAGTTGATCTTCTCCAAGCAATAACCCAAGCCGCGCACGGTGGCAATGCGCACCGGGCCTTTTTCAATCTTTTTGCGCAGGCGGTGGATATACACCTCAATGGCGTTGTTGCTCACCTCATCGCCCCATTCACACAGGCGCTCAACCAATTGCTCCTTGCTGACCAAGCGGCCTGAGCGGGCGAGCAAAATTTCTAGCAAACTGATTTCGCGGGCCGACAGATCGACCATCTTGCCATCCATCGTGGCCACGCGGCCCGATTGGTCGTAATGCAGAGGGCCGTGCTTGATCAGCGTGCTGGCGCTGCCGGCGGTGCGCCGCGTGAGGGCACGCACCCGCGCCTCCAGCTCTTCCAGCGCAAAGGGCTTGGCCATGTAATCGTCTGCACCATAGTCCAAGCCCTTGACGCGCTGGTCCACGCTGTCTACAGCGGTGAGGATGAGCACCTGCAAGGTAGAGCCGCGCGCGCGCAGGCGCTTCAAGACCTCAAAGCCATGCAGCTTGGGCAGGCCCAGATCCAAAATAAGTAAATCAAACTCGGTATTGGTCATGAGGGCAGATTCAGCTTGCGCCCCATCGGTCACATGGTCCACAGCAGCGCCCGAACTGCGCAGCGCGCGCATCAGGCCATCGGCCAAAACTTGGTCATCTTCCGCGATCAGGATGCGCATGCTCCATCTCCTCGTGTTGTATGGTGCAGATTGTAAGGATTGTGCTGAACGCGATCTGACAACCTCGGTTAAACACTCAAAATGCCATTTTTATGGGATAGCTTTCGCGCCGCTGCCCACCTACACTTGTCTGAATGCGGCACTTTTTGCCGCTATGAAGCTCTAGGAGTACATGATGAATCGTTTGACCGCCCTTTCTCTCATCGCTGCCACATTCGCCGCTGCACTGCCCCTGGGCGCAGTCGCACAAACAGCAGCCTCACCTGCGCAATGCATTTTGGCGGGCCGCTTGGATACCGATCAGCGCTGGGCACCTCAGGCGCGCGGCGTGGAACTGCTGGATGCTGCGGGCAAGCGCGTGAATGGCGCAAGCAAGGAATCACTGGCCACGGTCAAAGCGGTGCGCCTGAGCCAGCCGGCCCTGCTGTCGACCTGCAATGGCAACCAAGCCCTGCCCGATGGCGATGCCAGCAGCGGTAAAAAGAGCCCCGCGCCAGCGGTGTCAGCGGGCAACACACCCATTGCCGTGCAGGTCGTGGCCTACCCGCCGCTGCGCGTGGGCGGCTCGCTGGTGGAGTTGCAAGTGCAAGCGCCTGCGGATCGGGTGATTGCACTCACCCGTTGATTCTTAATTTGCTATTAATTATATAGCATTCCGCGCATATTCTATGCCGGCTACCCCTCATTTTTGGTTTAAATAAGGCTCTTGAGTCGAGGCCAACCATTGCGCAAAAAACTCAATGCAGGCACGAATCTTGGGGGCGCGGTGGCGCTCTTGCAGCATCACTGCATTGATGGGCACGGTTTGGCAATCCACCAAGTCATCCATCACCCGCACGAGCTGGCCGCGCGCGACCATCGGCTCGCAAATCGCGGTGTTGCTGCGCACGATCCCTAAGCCCGCGAGCGCCATCGCCATCACCGAATCGCTGGAGTTGGCGCGATAAAAGCCACGCGCAATGTGCGTGATGCGCTGCGCGTTGATCACCAACGGCCAGCGGTTCAGAATCGGCTGCGCGCTGTTGGTGATCAAACGGTGTTGCACCAATTCTTCCAGCGTGCGGGGCATGCCCTGCGCGGCAATATAGCCCGGCGTGGCATACAGCCTGCGCCCAAGCTCGCCGATTTTGCGCGCCACCAAGTTCTCTGAGCCCGGATCGCCGGTGCGAATGGCCAAGTCAATGCCCTGTTGCGCCATGTCGACCATGCGGTCATTTGAGTGCAGCTCAACGGAAAGCTTCGGATGGAGCTGGGCCAGCGCTGGCAAGCTGGGCACGATCACATACTGCGCCATCGCCGGGCTGCAGGCCACTTGCACACTGCCCGCAACCTGCGCACCCATGCTCACATCCGCCTCAAACTGCGCATACGTCTGGAGTATGTGTCTGCCATGCTCCAGCAGTGCCTGCCCTGCTTCGGTCAGAGACAGGGCATGCGTACTGCGGTGCAATAGCCGCAGTTTGTGTTGCGCCTCCAGTCGTGCCAAGGATCGGGAGACTTGGCTCACCGGCACATCCCGCTCGCGCGCTGCGCCAGAGAGCGAGCCCAGTTCTGCCACACGAATAAACAGCTGAAGATCGTTCAAATCCATGCACATCAGTGTCGCATACTTTTGCAAAATATGCAAAAGCATTGTGCAGCACATGCGGTTTCCATGTCAAGATAAGAAGCCTACAGT
>JAYVJQ010000496.1:0-2776 GCA_043769055.1 Allobrachymonas sp. | reverse complement strand
CAAGGCGATGCGCTGAATATCCAAATTCAGCGCATCGCCTTGGTTGCGCAGCCACAGTAAGGCATCCCAAGCATCGTTTTGCCCCGCAGGAAACGGGTGCTCAGGTGCGAGGCGGTAATCGACAGAAAGCACAGCTGCGCCCGAAAGCCGCGCGAGTTCACGACACAAAATATCGTGCGTTTGAATGCTGCCAATCACGCCACCGCCGCCGTGAAAGAACAGCAGCACGGGCAGTTTCTCTCTCGATGGCGCATACAGGCGCAGCGCAATTTGCTGACCCTCACGGTTCACAAAACTCAAATCCTCCACCCGCGCCAAATCAGCCTTGGGCACTTCCAGCACATCCGTGCCCTTGGCATAGGCCTCGCGCGCCTGCGCAGGCGTGAGCTGATGCAAAGGCAAATACCCCGGCTTGGCTTGCGCCCGCGCCATGCGCGTGAGCACGCCTTGCATGGCAAGTGTGAGCGGCGCGGGCTGCAAGGCGGCGATTATTTGAAGCTCACCGTCACAGGCTTCGCACCGGGCAAGCCCGCATACGTCACCGTCACGGCAAGCCCTGCTTTGGTGGGCACGAGTGGCGAGAATGAGCCAAGGCTGATCAGTTGCCCCACTTTCATGCTCTGCCCTTCCTTGGCCAATGCTTGCGCCAGCCACACCACGGCATTCAATGGATGCTCCAAAATATCCGAGCCTTTGCCGCCGCCGAGATTCGCGCCACCACCCGACGATGACACGTCCGTCATCGTCACTTGCATATCGCGCAGCGCATCGAGCATTTGGAATTTCTCAGCGCGTGTGAATGGCACGGCAATTGGCTGCCCCACCACGCCCAGCCTTGCGCCCACATTGATCGCGCTGATCGCTGCGCCATTCAAGCGCGGCGGTGCTTGCACAACCAAGTCGGGCAGCTCGATGAAAGGAATAATCTGGTCAATCGCTGCCAGCACGTCAGCCGGCGTTTTGGCCGAGTTAATCGCCTCGCTGCTCACGCGCACCAGCATATCGGCCTCAAACAGTGGCCGTGCGCCAAAGGCGGCGTCGACCTGCGCGCCGTCTTTCAGCATCATGGGTGCATACAGCTTGCCCCAGACCGGCTTGTCGGTATTGAAGCGCTTTTGCACGGCGGGGTTGGTCAGGCCCGCTTTGTAGCCTACGAGTTGCATGCCTTGCTTTTCCATCAGCGCCGTGAGCTTGCCTCGGCTGCACGCACCCGCCTCATCGGTCAAACCTTCGGGATTTACGGCAGGGGTTTTGGCGTTGTAGCTGGCATACAGCGCGGCCACTTGCTCGTCGCTCATGCAGGCTTGGGCGGAAACAGGAAGCGTTGCCAACACTACCGTTGTGACGGCGGCAAACGAATGAAGTAAACGCATAGCAAGCTCCTCGGTGTAAAGTCAATCATCTTACAAAACATTTGGAAACTCCGCACCATGGCTTTCATCTACTACGTCACCCAGATCCAGTTTGACCACGGCGCAATTAGCACGCTCAAAGCCGAATGCGAGCGCGTGGGCATCGCGCGGCCCCTGATCGTGACCGACAAAGGCGTGCGCGCCGCAGGCATTGTCGATAAAGCCATTGCCGCCTTGGGCGCGCAGCCAGCCGCCATTTTTGACGATGTGCCGAGCAACCCAACCGAGGCTGCCGTGCAAGCCGGCGCAGCCGCCTACCGCGCTGCGGGATGCGACGGCCTGATCGCTGTGGGCGGCGGCTCGGCGATTGATTGCGCCAAAGGCATCGCCATCATCGCCACGCATAGCGGCGTTTTAAAAACCTATGCCACGATTGAAGGCGGCTCACCGCGCATCAGCGAGAAAGTTGCCCCCCTCATCGCCGTGCCCACCACCAGCGGCACTGGCTCAGAAGTCGCACGCGGCGCGATTCTGATCGTGGAAGATGGCCGCAAGCTAGGCTTTCATAGCTGGCATCTCGTGCCCCGCGCCGCCATCTGCGACCCCCAGCTCACCCTCGGCCTGCCCGCTGGCTTGACGGCCGCAACCGGCATGGATGCGATTGCCCATTGCATCGAAACCTTCCTCGCCCCCAACTTCAACCCACCCGCAGACGGCATCGCCCTCGATGGCCTGCGCCGAGGCTGGGCGCATATCGAGCGCGCCACCAAAAATGGCCAAGATCAAGAGGCCCGCTTCCACCTCATGAGCGCCAGCATGCAAGGCGCGATGGCCTTCCAAAAAGGCTTGGGCTGCGTCCACAGCCTCTCCCACAGCTTGGGCGGCGTGAATCCTCGCCTGCATCACGGCACACTCAACGCTATGTTCCTCCCCGCCGTCGTGCGCTACAACTCGATTGCCGAATCCGTGCAAAAAGAAGACCGCTTAAACCGAATGGCACAAGCTATGAACCTTGGCTCAGGCAGCGATGTGATTCCCGCCCTTCAAGACATGGTGCATCGCCTCGGCTTACCCAAAGGCTTGGCCGACATGGGCGTGACCCACGATCTCTACGAAAAAGTCATCGACGGCGCGATGCTTGACCACTGCCACAAAACCAACCCCCGCATCGCTACGCGTGAGGAATATGCGGCGATGCTAGAAGAGTCGTTGAAACTCTGATTTTTAAAGCCTTTTGGGCACTTCGCCGGCATAGAATATGCGCAGAGTGCTATGTATTTAGTAGCGGTATGATCAAACCGTTCTTATCATAAAAAAGCCTCCCCCATGCTCACCGGCGATCTCAAAAGCAAAATTGATCAAATTTGGAATGCCTTCTGGTCAGGCGGCATCGCCAACCCCATCGAAGTCATCGAGCAAATCAC
>JAYVJQ010000495.1:0-3194 GCA_043769055.1 Allobrachymonas sp. | reverse complement strand
GTTATTGAATCAACGGGTAATGCTTATTTTTTAGCAAATGCAGTTTTTTGATATGTCGTCTTCAGGTCCTGGTTTAAACATTGCCCAACAAGAGGCGGTCAATTTTTTGCATGGCCCTTGCCTCGTGCTTGCGGGCGCGGGCTCGGGCAAAACGAGGGTGATCACGCACAAGATTGCACGGCTGATTCAAAGCGGTGTGCCGCCTGAAAGAATAGCCGCCATCACGTTTACCAACAAAGCCGCTGCTGAGATGCGCGAGCGGGCCAAGGAATTGCTCACGCAGACGCTCGGGCGCGATGGTGCGAAGGCTGCGGGCAAGGTAGTGATTTGCACCTTTCACGCGCTTGGCGTGCGCATGCTGCGCGAGAGCGGCGTGGCACTGGGTTTGAAAGAGCAGTTTTCGATTCTGGATACGGATGATGTGCTGGCCATGATCAAGGATGCGGGCGGCAACACGGACAACAAGCAGGCACGCATCTGGCAATGGGCGATCAGCGGCTGGAAAAATGCGGGCTTGAATTCTGCACAAGCTGCGGCGCAAGCCAAGGACGATGACGAGCGGGTGACTGCCAAAATCATGGAGCGTTATGAAGAGCGGCTCACAGCGTATCAAGCGGTGGACTTTGATGATTTGATTGGCCTGCCGCTCAAATTGCTACAAAATCATGAGCAGCCCGCGCAGGTGTGGCGTGAGAAATTCGCACATATCTTGGTGGATGAATACCAAGACACGAATGCGGTGCAGTATGAGTTGCTCAAAAAAATGATGGGGGACCCATCGACGAATTCAGCCCGCTTCACCACCGTGGGAGACGACGATCAATCGATCTACGGTTGGCGCGGCGCCACGCTAGATAACCTGAAAAAACTCCCGCTCGATTTCCCCCATCTCAAGGTCATCAAGCTGGAGCAAAACTATCGCTCCACGAGTGCGATTCTTCGCGCAGCCAACAATGTGATTGGCCCCAACCCCAAGCTGTTCCCGAAAAAGCTGTGGAGCGAGCTGGGCGAAGGTGAGCCGGTGCGCATTGTGGATGCCGACAATGAAGAGCACGAAGCGGATCGCGCAGTTGCAAGGATTCAGAGCCTCAGAGCAGGCTCGGAAGTGACGCAAGGCCCGCAGTTCAAAGAGTGGAAAGATTTTGCGATTTTGTATCGCGCCAATCACCAATCGCGCCTGCTGGAGCAAGCGCTGCGCAAGGCGAATATTCCTTACAAGGTGAGCGGCGGGCAGAGCTTTTTTGATCGGGCCGAGATCAAGGATTTATGCGCTTGGCTGCGCTTGATGACGAACAATGACGATGATCCAGCCTTTCTGCGCGCCATCACATCGCCTAAGCGCGGCATTGGCCACACCACTTTGCAGCAGCTGGGCGTGTTTGCCGCGCAATACAAGCTGAGCATGTTTGAAGCGCTGTTTTCTAGCTCGCTGGAGGCTTCGATCAATGCGCGCGCCGTGGGCAGCTTGCATGAATTTGGCCGCTATGTGAACGATTTGGAATACCGCGCGCGGCATACCAGCGGCTTTGAAGCTGCGGGCGAATTTTTGCGCGAATGGCTCAAAGACATTGGCTACGAAAAGCATCTCTTCGAGAGCGAAGACAACGAAAAACTCGCTGCCACCCGCTGGACCAATGTGCTCGACTTCATCGACTGGATGGCCAAGCGCTGTGGCGGGCAGGTGGATGACACTGCCGCGCTCACGATGGAAACCGCATCCAAGACTTTATTTGAAGTGATTCAAACCATCTCACTGCTCTCCACGCTAACTGGCAAAGAGGGCGATCAAAACGTGGTGACGCTCTCCACCTTGCATGCTTCCAAAGGCTTAGAGTGGCCGCATGTGGTGTTGGCGGGCGTGGTGGAGGGGCTGTTGCCGTTTCGTCCTGAAGAGGCTGATGGCACAAAACCGATTGAGGGGAAAATCTCGGACAGCCTCACCGCACGCATTCAAGAAGAGCGCCGCCTCATGTATGTGGGTATCACGCGGGCTCAAAGAACGCTGGCCGTGAGCTACCCCAAGCGCCGCAAAAAAGGGCGCGATACGGTGGCTGGCATTCCCAGCCGCTTCATTGCCGAGATGGCGCTGGATCAGGCAACGGTGCGAGAAAATCCTATGGACAGGCTGGCGGCTTTGAAGGCGGAATTTGCAAAGAAAGCGGCGCAGACCAAGGCGGATCACGCCGCGCAGGACAAAGCACTGGTGGGGTGAGGTATGCGTTTAGGCATTGCAAATACTACTATTTTGATAGCACTATGCGCATATTCTATGCCGGGCAGTGGCCAAAATAGCTTAAAAAATGGCACTCCAGCATCTATCTGCATTGCATCAAAAGATCTGGTCAACACCGATCTGTTTGGCGCATGGAGCTTGCTACTCGAAGGCGGCGGCAGCTCTGTGGTCACGCGCTTGCAATTGCTGCGCAACCCAGAATTTGCAGAGAGTTTGGCGGGCAGCTATGCCGTGAACGACAAAAAATTCGAGGTGTTTGGCGATATTGAAGAAGGTGCTTTTGATTTGGAAGAAACCGCCAACGGCGCAGACATCAGCGCGATTTGGAAAGGCCGCGTGGCAGAAGGCAGCTGCGGCCAAACGATTTTGGGCACGCGGCGCAATGTGGCCAACAACACGGAACAAAGCTTCGTGCTGCGCCGCCCCGGCTGGTGAGCTTGTAAGTTTGTGGCGATTGGCGGCGACTGTTGGTTGTGAAACGCATCGCCTCCTTCTTATTTCCACTCGTCTTTTCCAGCTTGTCGCAGGCCATGGCTCTCATGGCCGCAGCCGATGCATCGCAATGCGCTGCCAAGTTTCAAGCCGATCAAATCGCCTTGCAAAACCTGCAAGCCAGTGCCCCGCTTCAAGCAGTCAAGCGCCTGCCCGGCAGCACAGCAGCGCTTGGGGCACGCGATATAGCTTGGGCATGGCTGGCCTCACCCACCGCGCGCTACCCACACACTTCCATGGGCTCGCCTGTGCATGCTGGCAGCTTGCATGCGCTCTCGCGCGAGGGAAAGCTCTTTCAATTGGAATTGCCCAAGCAGCGCGTTTGGGAAGATTTGCAGCCGCGCCTTGTAGATTTAGACGGTGATGGCCGCGATGAAATCGTGGTGATCGAAACCGATAGCGAGCGCGGCGCGGCCTTGGTGGCCTATGGTTTACCGCAAACAGGAAGCAAATTGCAAGAACGCGCCAG
>JAYVJQ010000494.1:0-7132 GCA_043769055.1 Allobrachymonas sp. | reverse complement strand
GCATTGCTCTCAGGCACTTCTCTGCTTGCGGCATGCCAAGGTAAAGATGCTGCGCCAGCCGTTGCTGGTGTGGGGTTGAAAGCCGATCCACATGCAGGCCACAACATGCCCGCATCATCACCTGCGTCCACACCCGCGCCAGCTAGCATGAGCACAGTCGCCTTCATCGAAGTCTGGAAAACGCCCACCTGCGGCTGCTGCAAGATGTGGGTCGAGCACTTGGAAAAAGAAGGTTTTTCTGTAAAGGCCAACGATGTGCCGCAAACCGCGCCGATCCGCACCAAGCTGCGCATCCCCGACGATATGGGCTCATGCCACACAGGCCTTATTGCTGGCTTTGCCATTGAAGGCCACGTACCAGCCAGCGAGATCAAGCGCTTGCTGGCCGAACCAGAGAGCTTGCGCCAGCAAGTTATCGGTCTGTCTGTGCCGGGTATGCCGATAGGCTCGCCCGGTATGGAAATGGGCAAGAAGCGTGACAAATTCGATGTCATGCTTGTCCTCAAAAGCGGTTCGCACCGCGTTTATCAATCTTATTCTTCTCTCACTTAACGGAGCAACACCCATGAAAACCTTAACTCTTATTTTCTCTGCTGCCTTGTCTTTATTTGCTGCACACAGCTTTGCGCAAACCACTGCGCCTGCTGTTCCTGCCGCAACTGCAGCAGCAACGGCTACTGCGCCCATGGTTAAAGACATGGCCGAGGCCGAAGTACGCAAGGTAGACAAAGAAGCGAAAAAAGTGACTCTCAAGCACGGCCCGATCAAAAACCTCGATATGCCCGGCATGACCATGGTCTTCCAAGTGCGTGATGAGAAGTTGTTTGACAAACTCGTCTCAGGTGAAAAAATCAAGTTTACGGCTGAGCAATTGCAAGGCGCATTTGTCGTAACTAGTGTTGAAAAAGCAGAGACGAAATGAGCGATTGGCTTCCTTGCTTGGTTGCACTCGGCTACATGCTAATCGCGGCGATTGCTGGCTACTGGTTGGGAAGATGGCGCGAGCAATTGCATCTGCTTGAAGTACTCAAGCCCGAGACATAATATGAAGCCAAGCAAGCGCTGGTCTATCGTCATACTGCTGGTCATCGCGGTATGCCTACCTTTGCGCTTTGCGCAAGCTGCTCAAAACTGGTGTCCGTGGATGCAAGCTTCCATGAGTCAATCAGCGATGACCGCCGATGTGCCAGATTGTGAAGGGATGTCGCAGGCTGACGGACAGTGCAATTTAAAGGTGATCTGCGCAGCTATGCCGTTGCTGGCACAAATCGTCACCTACGGGCTTCTTCCAAGAAAGTCTCATGTTTATGAGCAGCGCAGTGTCGCTTTGTGTCCGCCATGGCGTGCTCAGCTAGAAAGAGTACCCATTTTCCTGATGTAGCCAACCAAGTTGCCCACTCAAAGAGCGGGCTTTGTGTTCTATCTTTAGGAGATTTTTATGAAGCTATTCAAATGGCTACTGATCTTTGCTTCGGCAATCAGCAGCTCGATTTATGCGGGACCCATGGGCTTCAAAGACAGCACCATGGCCATGGGCGATTTGGGGCCGAATTGGCGAGAAGCTTGGGTTAACTATGCACTGACGCCGCGAGATGCACTGGGTGCCGGCGGCATTTGGATGCGTTCTGACGACAAGCAAATCACGCGTGAGTTCGCTGAGGTGAATTACACACGTCTCGTCAAGCGCTGGAACGCTGAGCATTCTCAAGCGAACGTCTGGTTCGTGGGCGGCGTCGGGCCTGTGCGAGGCTCAGGCTTTGCGGGTTCGCGTTTGATGCTCGCGCCTGGGCTCTCGGCAGACTTTGAAACGGCTCGCATCTACGTGTCAGCCACTGCTCGCCTATACCGCGCCAGCAGCATCAACCATGACTACGGCTCAGTTCGAGCGGGTTTCTCGTTTTACGAGACGGACTACGACGAGACGCAACCTTGGCTGGTTGTTGAGGCGCGGCGAATGCGCGGCCTCTCCGACAGTACCGAGATCACACCCATGCTGCGCTTCATCAACAAGCGTTACTTTATCGAAACGGGCATCAGCACATCAAAGCAAGCCCGTTTTAACTTTATGTATATTTTTTAAGGCGGTTCATCATGAAATCATTTACTACAAAATTCATAGCATTTTGCGCAGCATCCATGCTGGGAAATGCCGTATTTGCTACTGAATCTGTCAAAGTCACGGTCAATGGCATGGTCTGTGCCTTCTGTGCCCAAGGCATTGAGAAACGCTTGGGTAAATTGCCTGCAACGCAGGCAGTGTTTGTCGATCTCAAAAAACGCATCGTTGCTGTAGAAGCTAAGCCAGGCCAAAAACTCGACGACAAACTCATTCGTGCAGAGATCACAGATGCTGGCTACGACGTTGTGAAACTTGAAGTTTCATCACTGACTGTGCAGCAGATTCAATCTGAGATCACTGGCAAGAAATGAGCGCCACTCGAAATGGAGACTGTGCCATCGCCGAAGCTGGTGATGGCACGAAGGAATCTCGCAACAGCTTGGCTACTTCGGTGCTGAGCTTGTTTGCCAGCTCTTCCACATTGATCTGCTGCGCCCTGCCCGCCTTGCTGGTGGCGCTGGGCGCAGGCGCGGCACTCTCGGGGCTGGTGGGCGCGTTCCCGCAAATTGTGTGGCTGTCTGAGCACAAGGTGGGCCTTTTCATCTTCGCTGGCCTCATGCTCGCTGCCAGCGGCGCACTTCAATGGGTCAATCGCAATGCCCCCTGCCCAGTAGACCCCGCCCTGCGCGATGCCTGCCTGCGCACGCGCAAGGTGTCGCTGCGGGTGTATTGGGTGAGTGTGGGGATTTATCTAGTAGGCGGATTCTTTGCGTTTGTGATGCCTTGGCTCAGCGCTTAAAGCCAAAGTCAGGAACACAGAAGTCACAGAAAAAACACAGAAAGCACAGAAGGAAATGGGCTTTTTCTGTGACTTCTGTGTAATTTCTGTGTTTTCTGTGTTCCTCTGATTGGTGGCTGTCAATTGCGTATCTGATTGCATCCCAACCCAGTTACAGTAGCGCCATGACGCAAACCATCCGCTACACCCTTGTCTCCATCCGCGATTTGCTGACTTCGTTTGGGCCGTTCATTCTGCTCGGCGTGGTGTTGCTGGGCTTGGCTTACTGGTGGCTGGATCCCAATCCTCCCAAAACGGTGACGCTGGCCACAGGCCCTGCGCAAAGCGCGTATGACGAATTGGGCAAAAAATATGTGGCGTATTTGAAAGCCAATGGCATCACCGTCAAGACGGTGCAAACCGAAGGCTCATCGGCCAACTTGAAATTGCTGCGCGATGGCTTGGTTGATGTGGGTTTTGTGCAAGGCGGCACGAACGAATTGACCGATGAGGATCAAAGCAATTTAGAAACGCTGGGCAGCTTGTTTTTAGAACCGATTTGGCTGTTTTACCGCGAAGATTCTGCTGCACGCCTGCTCGTTCCTGCCGCCCCTTCCAAAGGGGCAAAAAGCACCACCGTGCAAGCCACACCCACGCTAGCCTCACTCACGCAGTTACCCGGCTGGCGGCTCAATGTCGGCACAGAAGGCTCGGGCGTGCCCAAGCTCATGGGGCGCTTGCTTGAAGGCAACCGCGTTGAGACCAAAGACATCAAACTCTCCACACTCGATCAAACGCCTGCTGCAATTGCCTTGCTAGGTGGCGAGATTGATGCGCTCGTGTTCGCTTCTGCCCCCGAATCGCTCATGGTGCAAATGCTTTTGCAAACACCAGGCATCAAGCTGATGGATTTGCAGCAGAGTGAGGCGTATGCACGGCGCTTTAATTTTCTCTCACCTGCCACACTGCCGCGCGGTGTGGTCGATCTCGCATTGGATAACCCCAAGCAAGACGTACGCTTGGCAGGCCCCACGACCTCGCTGATCACGCGGGCCCAGACGCACCCCGCCGTGCTGCAACTCTTTACCAGTGCTGCACATCAAATTCATGGTGTGCCGGGTTGGTTTGCCAAATCACGGCAATTTCCGAATGCGCAGCGCGATGAATTGCCGATAGCACAAGAGGCCGAGCGCTACCTCAAAAATGGCCCGCCGTTCTTGCAGCGTTACCTGTCATTTTGGGTGGCTAATTTGATTGAGCGCATGTGGGTAGCGCTCTCGGTGATCATCGTCGTGCTGCTGCCGCTGTCGCGTATTTTGCCGCCGCTGTATACCTTTCGGGTGCGCTCGCGGATTTTCAAATGGTATGGCCAGCTGCGCCAAATCGAAGACCGCGATTCACCCGATCCACAGGTGCGCGCTGGCTTGGTTGATGAGCTGAACGCGCTAGACGGCATGGTCGAGAAAATCAAAATTCCGCTCTCGCACGCAGATGAGTTGTATTCACTGCGCAGCAATATTCATTTGGTGCGCAAGAAGCTCTTGCGCTGAGGAACTTTGATCTCAGTTCAGAGCAAGTTCAGATCGGATTGGTAGCTGGGTGGGCCAGCGGGCGGTTTGCTTGCACTGGCGCTTTCGCCTAGCATCATCATGTCGGACAAATCCGCTGGCATGGACTCGGCGCTGAATGCTTCGATCGGAAAATCATCGTCATCGGGGTCGCCGGGATCAACATCGGCATTGATTACTTCGTTGTGTAGTTTTTTCAGATCGGTGACGAAGACATCGATGCTGCCTTGCAACACTTGAACACTGAGCAAGCCCGCCTTGATCTGCTTGATGAGATCGGGAATCTCGGCAACGAGCCGATCTTTGAAGCCACCTGCGCGGCGCACTGACACACTCCAGAGCAACACTGCCGCAGCATGCGTGTAGCGCGCCTCATCTTGGGGATATTGCGGGTGCAGCTGTGCGCGTGCGAGCACTTGCGCCCAAGGCCCCATAAGGAACTGCTTGATCGGCCCGGGCGCATCACCCGCATCGGGGCGACTGACCAATTCAAACGCGAGGCGACTGGCTAATTGCTTGCGCACCTCCAGTTGCGCCAAATCGCGCTCTTTGCGCTCTTCTGATTGCTTCTGCAGCTCATCCATCTGTAGCCACACCGGCTGCATCTTGGTTTGAGCCTGTGCATAGATTTTGCTGTTGGGTTGAGGCACTGCAGCCAGTGCCTCAAACAGTTTGTTGATGGCGGTTAAAAAAGCGGCGAAGGCGGGATTGGTTTTAGGGTCTTCTTGAGAGAAGGCCAAACTGCGTTTGCTGACCTCATCAAGCAAAAGACGAGCTGGGTGGTCATCTTGCTTGAGCAAGCTGCCATCGAGCTTGGCCAGCCGAACCAAGGGCTCTTGCATGATCTCCAGCGCTTCACGCACAAGTTGGGGAACGCGCGTAAGCGATGGGCTGGTGCGGTTACGAAAATCGCTCAAAATACGATCCACTTTGTCCACCAGCTTGGCGGCATCGGCCTCGGGTTTGTCCAACTCCGGCATTTGCAGGCCGCGCTGATTCATCGTCACCATCAAGCGTTCGGACTCTTCAATGTCGCGCATCATGCGTGCCATTTCATCGATGGGCTGCCCCTCAGGTAAATCGCCGGGCTGCGTATCGGGCAGGCCGAGCACTTCGCGCATCTTCACGACCGTGAGACGCGCCTCTGCAGCCAAAGCGCGCATCTGCGGACTGATCGGCATCGGGGGTGCTGCCACCGGCTCTAGCAATGCGGGCGCTTTGCCGCCTAAGCCAAAAGTAAACGCTGCAAAATCTGCAAAATCAGCTTCCTGAGCCAAGGGGCTGATCTCGCGGCTTGCGGGTGATCGCAGAGTAGCCACAAGCTGGGGATAGACCCATGCCAGCTGAGTGCCCAAAGCAGCGAGCAAATATGCTTGCCAATGCTGGCGCTGCATCGCATTGCCCTCACTGCGTGCCACCAGTTCGCAAATTGCGCGCACATAGGCTTGAGGCCCGAGTGGATTGTCGCGCTGGCTGCCTAAGCTGTGCACCGCTTGGCTGAGCGCGGCCAGCTCTGGCGCACAAATTCGCATATCAACAGCAGGCAGCAAAGCGGCCTGCTCAGGCGGCAGCGGATGGGCACAAGCCACACGCATGAGCGCCGGAAATTGCCTCACCCATCGGCGGCGATGCGCATCCATCGTGGCAGCTGCTGAGTCAAGCTGTGATCGTTGATCGGTATCAGGATTAGCCGTGGACTTTCGGTCCAGGCTGAGCAAAGCGCGACCCGCAAGGTTTTCCATCACTTGCGCTGACAGATCAATGGTCAAAGCCAAGGCATTGCGCAGAGAATCGGAAGGCGAAATCGTGACTGACGCTGCCGATTGTGCCGTTGGCTGAGCCATGTTCGTGGCCACAGGCGCTGCGGGCTGAGCCTCAAACGGGTCCGATGAGAGAGTGGGAAACGGCGTATCCATGAAGTCTTGATTATTGCTGCAATCGAGCATCACTGCCATGCTGCGACGGCATTTCTGATGGTTGGATCATGCTTGTCTCTCCTACGCATCAATTGAGTATTTTTAGGTAACAGGACGTAGTCTCAAGTTCGGTTCAAATGCCAGTAAACTTGATCGTATGCGCAACTTTTTGCAACTCACCTTAGATTTATTCGCCGAGGTCGTTTTGCCCCAAAAAAATGATCGAAATCGCCAATTTCCCCTTATAGAACTTACACACTTCGCTCCTCAATTAATAGCAAGCGCAGCACCCCTACCGGTGCCACCCGCTGAACCCTTGGCCAGCGTTTTGCGCCCCACGCACTTTGCCCACCCACGCGCCAACCGTGAGGCCCGCCTGCTAACCAATGCTGGCAAGCGCGCAGGCGAAGGCGGCGGCGAATGCATCGTGGCCTATGAATTCAAGCGCGGCAAGCGAAAAACCATTGGCTTTGTGGTGGGCGCTGATGGGCTGGTCGTGAGCGCGCCGCGCTGGGTGGCAATCGCTGAAGTTGACAAAGCCTTGCAAGAAAAAGCTATTTGGATCGTGCGCAAATTAGAAGAAGCGCAGCAGCGCGTTGCCAAGCAAACGCAAGCGCAGATTGAGTGGAAAGAAGGCGCACTGGTGCCGTTTTTGGGCGAGCAGGTGATTTTGGTGATCGACCCTCGCCAGATGAGCGGCAGCGGCAACGCGGCGCAAGGCATGGCGCAATTGCATACCGATGCGACGAGCCTACCCGGCGTGCCGCGCCTGACCCTTCATCTGGGATTGCCACACGATGCCAGTGCTGAG
>JAYVJQ010000493.1:0-3422 GCA_043769055.1 Allobrachymonas sp. | reverse complement strand
ATGATTTCAAAGGCTTGAAAGTTCGCGCTGCGAGCCGCCAATCATCGCGCTTGCTCGCAAAGCTTGGCGCCACGCCTGTGGGCATGCCCATCCCAGCGGTAGCAGATGCCATGAGCAAAGGCACGATTGATGGCTACCTCACTGCTTGGGAAATTATTCCCTCTTTCAAGTTGCATGAAGTGAGCACCTTCCATACCGAGATGGATCGCAGCCGCCCGGCCATTTTCACAGCCGGCTTCATCTTCGGTATGAACCAAGCCAAATACGATAGCCTGCCAGCAGACCTGAAAGCCATCATCGACAAAAACAGCGGGCCCGAGCTCTCGCAAACGATTGGCCGTTACTGGGATGAAGCAACTGCTGTGGGTCAGAAAGCGGCCAGAGATCGTGGCAATACCTTTATTCAACTCAGCGCCACTGAGACGGATCGGTGGATGACGGCATCAGCCAGCCTGCAAGACGATTGGGTAGCCGACATGGACAAGCGCGGCTTGCCAGGCAAGCAAATGCTGCAAGATGCGAAAGACTTGACGAAGAAGTACAACGCGACTTTGAAGAAAAAATAAGTCTATGTGGGCGAGAGTCGCACAAACTGCCGCTGCCGCTGCCGCTCTCGCTTCACAACGTACTTTTACCGATGCTTGCACTCCTCAGAAACATCAGCCATGCGATGGGCATGGCTGGAGCCATGGTCGCCCTCGCCATCAGCCTCATGACGACGGTGAGCGTCGCCAGCCGCGCGCTTTTTAATGCGCCTATTCCCGGCGATATTGAAATCACGCAAATGGGCATTGCCTTGGCCATCTCCCTTTGCTTGCCTTGGTGTCAACTGCGCGGTGCAAATATCATCGTCGATTTTTTTACACAAAATATTTCTGAACGCAAGCGCCAGTTATTGGATGGCATGGGGTGCTTGCTTCTGGTGGCGATGTATTGTTTGCTGGCTTGGCGCACAGGATCGGGCGCGATGTCGGTGCGTGAAGCGGGTGAGACCAGCATGATCATCAGCCTGCCAATGTGGTGGGCCTATGCCGCTCTCGCTCCTGGCTTGGCGATTGCGGCCTGTATTGCATTGGCGCAAGCGGTTTTGATCTTGAAGGGCGACAACCTTTCCCGCTTGCAAGGTGAAGCCGCATGAGCGCCATTCAAATTGGTCTGTTGATGTTCAGCGGCATGCTGCTGCTCATGGCGCTGCGCATACCGATAGCAGCCGCCATGTTCATTCCCGGTGTGCTCGGCTATTGGGCCATGACAGAGTGGGGTGTTCTGATCAATCTGCTCAAAGCGAATGCTGTGGCAAGGCTCACAGTGTATGAATTAAGCGTGATTCCGCTGTTTTTATTGATGGGGCAATTTGCGACGCAAGGCGGCTTGTCGCGCGATTTGTTTCGTGCAGCGGCCTCGTTCGTTGGGCATGTGCGAGGCGGATTGGCCATGGCGGCCATTTTGAGTGCTGGCGCTTTTGGTGCGGTGTGCGGCTCATCCGTTGCGACGTGCGCAACGATCACGCAAGTGGCGTATCCCGAGATGAAGGCGCATGGCTATCACGGGCGGCTTTCCACGGCTACGCTCGCCACAGGCGGCACGCTTGGCATTTTGATCCCGCCGTCTGTGCCGCTGGTGGTGTATGCCATCTTGACCGAGCAAAACATTGCCAAGCTGTTTGCAGCGGCCATGATTCCAGGGATTTTGGCGATGCTGGGCTACATTGTGGTGATTGCGATCTACTGCCGTCTTCGCCCAGATATGGCCACGCCGAGTGAGCCAGCAAGCTGGTCTCAGCGTGGCCAAGCGCTTGTCACCATCTGGCCCATCGTCTTAGTCTTCGTTGTAGTGTTTGGCGGTATCTATGGCGGCATTTTCTCGCCCACCGAAGGCGCTGCGATTGGCGCATTCATGACGTTTGTTGTCGGCCTTGCAAAGCGAGAGCTCAATTTGAAAGGCATACAAAATTCATTGATCGGCACAGCAGAGACCACCGCCATGGTGTTCATGATTTTTCTGGGTGCAGACATGATGAACTCCACGCTCGCACTCACAGAAATGCCAAAAATAGTGGCCGATTGGGTATCGCATTTACCGATTCCTGATCTGAGTATCGTGCTGGCGATTTTGCTGCTCTATGTGCTTCTCGGTTGCGTGATGGATGAGCTGTCGATGCTTTTACTCACACTGCCCGTGATTTTCCCTGCGGTGATGGGGCTGGATTTGTGGGGCCTAGAACGAGAAGCAAAAGCTCTATGGTTTGGTATCCTCGTGCTCATGACGGTGAGTATCGGCATGATCGCGCCGCCCGTCGGCATGAACGTGTATGTGGTCAACAACATGGCCAAAGAAGTACCCATGGGCGAGACGTATCGCGGCGTGCTCCCCTTTCTCATCTGGGATGCGACTCGAGTGATATTGCTGCTGCTGTTTCCTACGATTTGTTTGTGGTTAGTGACGGTGTTGTTTAACCGATGAGGATCTACTCGATCAATAGAGAAAGCCCACATATGTGGGCTTTCTTTATGTAATTACTGATTAGCTTTGAAACTAACAGTTCTAACTCCGAAAATCAAAATGCATGGCGCATACCCACTACATAACTTTTAGCTGTGCCTACACGCACCTTATCAGAAGCTGCCATGCCATACAGGCTTGAACGCTTAGACAAGTTATAGATATACCCAAGACTCAAGGTCTTACGGTCATTGACAGAAGAACCGCTCAAATCATCTTTTGCCCAAGCGAGTTGAAATTCACCATTGCCCAAAGGCGCAGTGAGGCCAATGTGTGGCATCTTGTGTTTTCTATTTGCAAGATCGTTGTCGAGCGTAGAGTATTGTCCAAAGAGTTTGACAACCTTTAAGTCATAGCTCCCACCTAATAAAAACAAGCTCTGATCTAAAACAGCGGAAGCGCTGGGAGAAGCAGCGTGCCCTACTTTGGTAGCAGCAGCGGTTAGTACCAGAGGGCCGTCGCGGTAAACCAAGCTTGCTACATAATTATTTGCACCAGCTGACACTTCTTTGGCTTGATAAGCGACAGTACCTACGACTCCACCTAAGCGTGGTGTTGTGTAAACAATGCTGTTTGACAACGTTGTGTCCAATCCATTGTTAGCGCGCGTAGCACCGTTGTACTGCTGGCGAAAGCTTGGAGAAAAAGTTGAATTACTTCCCATCGCGCTTGTGAAAATCATTGCAAGCCATGCGGGATTAGAAGAATTGCCGAGCTTGATGTCGCCAAAGCCGCCTTGCAAGCCAACCCACGAAGAACGGGAGAACAGAGGATCTTGAGAGGGCACTGGACCAAAGCGCCCAGAATCTCCAGTGTCTGCACGAAAAAACGATTCCATCTGGAAATTAGCTTTTAATCCACCGCCCAAGTCTTCAGAGCCACGAAAACCAAAGTAGCTGGTTTGCACAGCACCATTGTGT
>JAYVJQ010000492.1:0-10753 GCA_043769055.1 Allobrachymonas sp. | reverse complement strand
GCAGGGTCTTTCTCAGCAGTCAGGCGAATCTTTTTTCCGTTGACTACGAGCGTGTTGCCCTCCACCTTCACATCACCTTTGAAGCGGCCATGCACGCTGTCATACGTCAGCATGTAAGCCAAGTAATCGGGTTCGAGCAAGTCGTTGATGCCAACAATCTCGATGTCTGAGAAATTTTGCACCGCAGCGCGAAACACCATGCGGCCAATGCGGCCAAATCCATTGATACCTAACTTGATGGTCATTGCTCTCTCCAGAAAATAAACACAAAACACTCAGTCAGAAGGCGTTGCCTTACAACACGACACAACGCCTGCTTGCTCAAAGCTTTGAGGCAGATTTAAACGCGGCAGCCCATTTGGCCTTTTTTGCTGTTGTCAAAATAGGTCAGATCACCGGGACAGCTCAGCTTAGGCTCAGGGATTTGGGTGCCAGCTTTGGCGGTGCAAGTGAACGCCTTGGTTTTGGTGTTCTGGCCGGGTTTGACAAGCGTCCAGGCTTCTGGGCACAGGGCCGCTGGCTTGGCTGCTTGCGTCTTGATAACAGGCGCGGAAGCGGCGGGTGCAGCGGCGACAACCACTGCCGCTGCAGAGGCGGCAGGAGCGGGTGCTACGACGGGGGCAGGCAAGGCAGCCACGGTCACGACCTTCGTGATATTTTTACCCGCGCATTTGAGGGATGAGCCCGAGCGTTTGGGTTCGGCGATCACGGTGTAGCTGCCCGGCTTGGCATAGATGTGGCTGAGCACATAATTGGGTACGTCTTTGGTTTGATTGATTTTGGCTTCAGTCGCTTCGCCGTCACCAAACACGATTTTCATACCGCAGTTGGGTGTCTCAATGTTGCTGAAGTCGAGTGTGATTTTCACAGCGTCGCCTACTTTGGGTTGCGCGGGTTCAGTTTTCAGACCGCTTAAGGTTTGCGCTTGTAGGCTAACGGCAAGCAATGCGCTCGCTGCAAAAATCCATTTTTTCATGACGTTATATTTCTCGCTAGATGTGATGCAGTCAACCAACGCCCTTAACGTCGCTTGGCCAGCACGGCACGCGCCGTGTCAGCCACATTTTGCGCCGTAAATCCGAAATGTTTGAATAAAACGGGCGCTGGGGCTGATTCGCCATAGGTATCCAAGCCCACCACGGCGGCGCAGCCGTATTTCCACCAGCCATCTGTCACGCCCATCTCAATGGCCACGCGCGGCAAGCCGCTGGGCAGCACGAGGGCTTTGTACATCGCGGTTTGACGGTCAAAAGTGGTGGTGCTCGGCACGGATACGACGCGAGCCGCTATCTTTTGTGCAGCAAGCAGCTTTTGGGCATCCATTGCTAAACCGACTTCTGAGCCAGAGGCCATGAGGACGACTTGTGCTTTTTTCTTCAGGCCAATGTCGGCAGGCTCTGACAAGACATACGCGCCTTTGTCGATGTTGTCGGCGGTTTGCTTCTGTAAATAAGGCAGGTTTTGGCGCGAGAGCAGAAGAGCTGTGGGGCGATCTTTGTGCGACAGGGCAGTGGCCCAAGCAATCGCGGTTTCTAGCGTATCGGCTGGGCGCCACACATCCAAGTTGGGAATCAGGCGCAAGCTGGCGGCATGCTCCACAGACTGGTGCGTGGGGCCGTCTTCACCGAGGCCAATCGAGTCGTGCGTGAACACATGGATCACGCGCTGCTTCATGAGAGCTGCCATGCGAATCGCGTTGCGGCTGTAGTCGCTGAAGGTGAGGAACGTGCCGCCATAAGGAATGAAGCCGCCATGCAGGGCCAAGCCATTCATGATGGCAGCCATGCCGAATTCGCGCACGCCGTAGTTGATGTGGCGGCCGAGTTTGCCCTCCGCATCGCGCTTCACATCGCCTGCCAAATCAATGCGCAGGGCGGGTGTGGATTTGGTGTTGGTGAGGTTGGAGCCGGTCAAATCAGCACTGCCGCCGAGCAACTCGGGCAATGCAGCAGTGAAGGCTTCTAGTGCGAGCTGGCTGGCTTTGCGGCTGGCCACGGTTTCGGCCTTGCTATGCGTGGCGGCCAATGTTTCTGCGACGATTTTGGAGAAGCCCTTGGGCAACACGCCAGCCATGCGGCGCTTGAATTCTTCGGCTTGTGCGGGAAAGGCGGCAGCGTAGGCGGCGAATTTCTCGTTCCATGCGGCTTCTTTCTTTGCGCCGTTGGCTTTGGCATCCCAAGCGGCATACACCTCTTGCGGAATTTCAAACGGTGCGTGATTCCAGCCCAATGCCTCGCGCGTGAGCTTGATTTCTTCCGCGCCCAGTGGCTCGCCGTGCGCCTTGGAGGTGTTCGCTCGATTCGGGCTGCCTTTGCCGATGTGCGTTTTGCAAATGATCAGTGTGGGCGCAGTGGCAGATTTTTTCGCATCAGCAATGGCGCGGCTCACGGCTTTCACATCGTGTCCGTCAATCGGGCCGATCACATTCCATTGGTAGGCTTTGAAGCGACCCGCCACATCGTCCACATACCAAGGCGCTACTTGCCCATCGATGCTGATGCCGTTGTCGTCATACATGGCAATCAATTTATTCAGCTTCCATGCGCCCGCGAGCGCGCATGCCTCGTGCGAGATGCCTTCCATCATGCAGCCGTCGCCTAAAAACGTGTAGGTGTGATGATCAACGATGCTGTGTTTGGGCTGATTAAATTCAGCTGCAAGTAGCTTTTCAGCAAGTGCCATGCCCACTGCGTTGGTGATGCCTTGACCCAGAGGCCCCGTGGTGGTTTCTACACCGGGGGTGATGCCCACTTCGGGGTGGCCGGCGGTTTTGCTGTGCAGTTGGCGGAAGTTTTTGATCTCACCTATCGGCAGGTTGTAGCCTGTGAGATGCAGGAGCGAATAAATCAGCATCGAGCCGTGGCCATTGGAGAGCACGAAGCGATCACGATTAGCCCAAGCAGGGTTCGTGGGGTTATGGCTCAAGTGGTCATTCCACAAAGCGACGGCCATATCTGCCATGCCCATGGGCGCACCGGGATGCCCCGAATTGGCTTGCTGGACAGCGTCCATCGACAGGGCACGGATGGCGTTGGCCATGGTTTGGTTGTTTGCGCTCATGGGGGGATTAAGTGGGTTGGAGATCGGGGAAACCCGTAATTTTAGCGGGCACGCTGGCCTTCTCGGTTTGTTCTGGTTTCGGCATTACGATTAAGGTATGAATGGTCTACACCTCACCGCAGATTTATCCGATTGCCGCTGTGACGCAGCTTGGCTGATTGACGAGCAACGCTTGGGCGATGCCTGCGTGAAAGCCGTTCAAGAATCGGGCTTGCAAGCCGTGGCGCAACTGTTTCACCGCTTTCCCGATTCACCCCAAGGCCCGGGCGGCATCACGGCAACTGTTTTGCTGGCAGAGAGCCATTTGTGCGTTCACACCTGGCCTGAGAAAAGCGCAGTAACGCTCGATGTATATGTGTGCAATTTTGGTGGCTATCATTCAGAGAAGGCGCGTGCGCTGATGGCGGCACTGATGCAATTGTTTGCACCGGGCAAGGTGGCGGTGAATGCGCTGGAGCGCGGGGCTTGACTTCAAGTATCAACGTACTGGCCATTCACCCGCGTTCTTCAAATAATCAAACCACTCTTGCATGGCTTGATCGTAAATGCTCCAGCTAGAGCGGCCTGAGTACCAAATGATGGCAGGGTCGTTTCTCCGCTCCATTTTGCAAAGCTGATCCATCGCCGTTTGCACTGCGGAAGAATCTGCATCGCCACCTGTTGCTTTCGCATACCTAGCGATTGACTCTTTCGAGAAAGGTTTGAAGCTTTTCCCGCGTTCCAGCAAGTCGGTCACGATGGCTTGCTGTAAATCGCCAAGGCTTTGAAATCGTTCAGTGATCGCTTGTTGATCTGCTTCTTGCGTGAGTTGCGAGAGCACCAAAAGGCGATCTTCGAATTGTTTGAGGTCGCCCGACTCGGCCATCGCTGCTTGAATACGCTGAATAAACCATTCGGGGCGTTCTTGGCAATGCTGGAAAGCTTCCTTCATTCGCTTATGACTGAGCGACAGAAACTCCGGCTTGATCTGCGCCAGAATGCGTGCACGATCCACAGCAAACGCATCTCCCAAAGTCGGCATGTGCCGCACATTAGCACCATAGAACGGCGCCGCATTGTGATTGGTCAGACTTGCTAACTTGTCTTTGTGTGAGCCCGACATCACGATGATGAGTTGCGATTCGCTGTTGATCCGCATCTGATCACGCGCCGATTTGAGCGCAAACATCGCGTTCGTTCCCTCGTCACTGGTGAGTGCATGCTGCGCCTCGTCAATGATAAGTGCGATCTTTTTCTTGGAAGCTTTGTGCAACTCCATCAGTGCATCAATCAAGGTCATGCCATCAGTTGCGCCGATTTTGCTGATGTCGAATTTGAAGCCAAATTTACTGAACTCTTTTGCACCTTCTTTTTTGGCTTTTTGGATAAACGCGCTTTGCAACTCAACCATGGCTTTCCCGACGGCTTCTGAAATCAGCGTTTGTGAGCTTTTGGCTGGGTCAGCCCACAAGTCAAGATAAATCACTAAAGCACCCTTGTCAGCTAGCGCCTCTTTCAAATCTTCTTTGAGAAATTCGGACTTTCCCGTGCGACGCGAGCCTGCAAGAAAAAGGCCGCTGCTCACATCCGTTATCGGCACCTCGCCCATAAGCTCGCTGGCATATTGCCGCGCAAGCTCACGCCGAGAAAAATGAGCATTCAGCTTGATCATGACGGCCTCCTTTGTCGGCGAGCAAATTATGGTGAATTATTGAAAAACGAGCTTTAAGCACTTGCTTTGCACTGAATTTTATCGAATAATTCAAATTAAGCAATTACTTTTTGCTTAATTTAGCAAAAATGAGTATTCACATGACCAATAGCTCTGATAAATCTGCCATAAAAGCCCAGTTTACCAATCTGCCAGAGAAGTTTCGCAAAGGCAAAGTGGGGCAGGCACTTGAACGCATCATAGACCGCTTGGAGCTCGATGGCAGAGCATCGCTGGATGTCGTGCTTACAGATCTTTATCCAAGTGTTGACACAGAAACCGCCCGGCATCGGCTGCAAACCCAAGTGATCAATCGAGCCTACGAGGCGGCCGATGGCATCAAGCCGCTTGAACTCAGAATGAGTCGCAAGCCGCGCTCCACACAAAGCGAACTCCAAGAGCAGTGGCTGTGGTTTGAATGCAAGGAAACGATCAATTTCGCAGAACTCGCTTCTCTCAATGATCGGTATGACGAAGCAGAGTTTGTAAAAAGCCAAGCGGTGCAAGAAACAGGGGCGCAAATTCGCCAAGCTCAGGAATTGCCGCTGGAGGCAACTCCTCCGTCACAAGCGGTTGCGGCAATAGCCCAGCTGAGCCAAGTGCCCAATGCCTTCACAATGGCAGAGCAATCGCTGGTGCTGGGAGGCAGCACTAAACCTAATTTGAATCTAGGCCGTTTGTTGCCCCAGCATGGCATCGAATCTCTTGGCATGCGCACGCAAATTTCTGATGAGCGTTTTGTCGATGCAGAAGCGGCGCAAACGAATGGGATGACAACAGACACAGAAACACGCACCAGCGAGACCGTGACCTGCATTGAAGCCATGCTGCTATGGGCTTGCACCCCCAACGATGCAGAAACGCCCAAACCCAACCGATTCGCTCCGCTCGCGCAAGCAAGTGAGTCTCCATACACCAAGTCTTTGTTAGCCTTGCTAGGCGACTACGGCACAGGCAAAACCAGCCACGCCCAGCAACTCACACGCATTCTGAATGGCCAGAGCACCAATACAGACAAGCCCACAAATTCACCGCAAGCAGTCATGGTGGATTTGGCTTTATTGGCAGGCGCGGAGCGCTTGAATGAGCTCAGTCTCGTCGAACTGTTAGTTCTCAGCCTGAAAAAGCAGCGGACCGATGGCTTTCACCATGAAGAGGCCAAGGAGTTGATTCGCCGAGTGCGCCTAGGCGAGATCGTATTAATTTACGACGGATTCGATGAGCTCATCAAAACAACGCGCGACAAGCTACATGGTGTGTTGCAACAGCTTCTGCTTGTCCTGCAGCCAGAGGCGCGGGAAAGCGAGCCCTCCAAAGCCAAGGTCATGCTCAGTTGCCGCACCCACTATTTTCGCGATGCCCACGAGCAGCTTGCATTTTTCGATACCCGTGCACGCGGCCAAGCTAAGCGGGGCGACTATCTCTGCCTCACACTCATGCCTTGGACTATAGACAACATCAAGAATTATCTGAGTAAGCATTTGGATCATGACGATACGCGCCGCTTGCTGAATATCATCGAAACCACGTATAACTTGCAAGAGCTGGCTTCGCGCCCCGTATTGCTAGCGATGATGAGCGAGCAATTGGGTGAATTGCTGCGCTTGCACAAAGCGGGTGAGCCAATCAACGCCACTAAGCTGTATGGCATCTCAGTGGCAGAGTGGGTGCAGCGCGATGCCGGCAAGCATGTGATTCAAGCTTCCCACAAACCCTTGGTGATGGGCGCGCTTGCGAGTGCCATGAGCAACGAAGGCACTGAAAGCTGGACAGCTGAAAAACTAGATCGATGGATTGTTTCGGTATTACCCAAGCTCTACCCGGGTACCTATGAATTGCCACTACAAGCCAAAGAAATTCAAGACGATTTGCGCACGGCAACTTTTATTGTCCGTCCAGTACATGATCAATTCAATTTTGCGCACAAGTCGTTCAAAGAATATTTCACAGCACGATTTGTATGGGAATGCTTGGCGCTGGTAGATCAAGGTGTTTTGGGTACGATCAGTGCATGTGAGCTGCTCGTCAGCACATCACTGAATCAGGAGACCATGACGTTTTTGCGCGAGTGGTGGGCCTCTCAGGCGATGATCAACCCGGAGCACGCTATAGGGAACACATCGGTGTTAATTAGTTTGCTGCAAGACCCGCGAGTAAGCTTCATACCCTTCTACTTGGATGAAGCAGGTAATGTGGTGGATCGAAACAAAGTAGCAGAATCAGAGAAACATGGCTATTTCCAAGCACCTGATTTGCACCAGACTATTTTTGAAATTGGCTTGCGATTGGGTTTGTTTGAAAAGGAGAAGATTGCGCAAATTCGTCTGCTTGCTGTGCGACGCTCTCCTGTCAATGCAAGTCTGGGGAAGCATTTGAACTTACGCGGCTTAGAGTTCAAAAGAGACAGATGGCGTAACCTAGATTTCTCTAATTTTCCACTCGATTTACGCGATGCGAATTTACTGCAATTGCGTACATACCGCTGTGATTTCGGTAATACCCTGTGTGCTCGTGCGAATTGGGCACAGACTGTGATGCGGAATTCAACGGTGAAAGATTTGGACTGGGGCGAAGGCGAATTCGCCGCAGATCGTGGGGGGCAAATGATTAGAAATGGTGAATTAAAGCAACCAAAAAAACCGCTCAAAGGTCCTTGGACTAAGCAATCTCAGACAATCTACAGAATTGCACACGACTTGAAATTTAAGTTTTTTAAGCATGGCGACTTTTTGGTAGGAAATTTTGATCCTCATGGGATATTTAAATGGGATTTTTTTACTGGCCGACTGTGCGCAGCTGTTGATGAAGTTGACCTATCCACTGCATCAACAACTCCGATAAGTTCAGCATGGGCATCATTCAATATAGATGAACTCACTGACCAATTTTTCAGACAAAATCTGTTTTCAATATACAAGCCCTTTGCCCGTGAAAAGATTTATGTTTTAAACAGCAGTCAGACTCTGATGATCGATGTCAGACGCGCTAAGGAGGTTCGCTGTCTTCATATGTATGACCTGAGTGGAAGCGCAACGTTTGATTTAAGTGGCAACCTTCACAGCTTCGACGAAGAAGCAATCGACTCTTGGTTGTTTTGCCTCGCATCTGGCAAACCAGAGCCCGTGGAGTTCGGTGTGCCAGTAGACGATTAGTAGATTGAACCGAATTGATCACAACACAGCATGTAAACCTCGTGTGAAGGCTTCTTCAAAGACGCTGTATCCGCTCCAATCGCTGTGGGCGAAGCGCAGGCGCTGCGTGGCGGGGGTGTGCATCTGCGGGTAGCGATTCAGGCGCTCTTGGTTTGATAGCGCTCTGCGCAGACTATTTGCCGGCTGCTGGCCGATTTTGCTTAAGAAATGGGTTGTGGCATCAGGTGTGGGCACAGCCATGGCGTGGCCGTAGCGGGTGATGCTGATGTGCTGCGCTACTCGGGTGATGTCGGGGTGTGCGGCGCTTAAGTCTTTCAAGGCGTGGTCGCGCAGTTGCGCCCAGCTCGCCTTGAGCAAATCTCTGCGTGGCTCAAGGCCAGCGCCAGCGGCGTGGTAGTAGGTGAGCACCGTCTCGCCGGGCACGGGTCGCGTGCTTTGGTGCATCGCATCCACATAGCCCAAGCCGCTGCTACCGTAGATCACGTTGTCCCAACTGGGGAAAGCGCCTTTGCCGTCGTCGTACAACGGGGCGCTGATGTGGATATTGGCCACCCACCAGCTGGAATGCACGGCGCGCGCGGCGGCTTGCTTTAAAAACTCTGGCGCATTGCCCACCACGCGAGCCGCCACATGCATTGGCAACGCCACGATGCAGCGCTCGGCTTGCCAGCGCTGCACCTGGCCGCTGGCGGTGTTGAGCGCATCAATCAGCACACCGCTCTTGCTCTCTTCAATGCGCAAGATCACTTGGCGCACGTGCAAACGATCTTTCAAGGGCGCGGCCATGGCTTGAGTGAGGTAGGCATTGCCTTGCGGCCAAGTGAGCACGCCTTCTTTCTCTGCGCTGCCTTCGCCCGGTGCAGCAAAACCATGCCGCGCGGCAAAGTAATGAATGCCTGCGAATGCGCTCACTGTATCGATACCAGCGCCGTAATCATCGCGGCAGCAATAATCAAGATACCAGCGCAGGTGTGGATCGCTGAGTTGCTGTTGATTGAGATATGCTCCGAAAGTAATAGCAAATAATCCAGATTCGATCCCGTGTACCTGCCATTTTTGCTTTAAAAGTGGCCGCAGGGGCATGGTAAACGCACCAGTAGTGCGCCAATCGCTCACCAGCTTGGCAAAGCGCTGATACTGCTGGAGCGTTTGCGCACTCACGCCCTGCGTGGGCAGCAAACCCTCTTGCCAAGCGCCATTGAAATACAAGCGCTCTTGCGGGCTGTGGCACAGCGCTTTTTCGTCGTACACCCAGCGCCCGCTGATGCGCTTTCGCACACCCAGCTCTTCTAAAAAATCTTGTACTTCTGGCGCGGCATCGCCGGGCACTGGCAAATAGTGCGCGCCCAGCGGATGAGCCATGCCTGCCATCTGAGCACCGCGCGCATTGCCGCCCGCCGCATCTTCTAATTCCAGCAGCGCAAAATCATCCATGCCTTGCAATCGCAGCGCCCGCGCAGCCGACAAGCCCGCCACACCGCCGCCAGCAATCAGCGTGTGGACTTTAGGAATCTCGCCGCCCTTCCACTGGGGCAGCTCACGTGCGCGTAGCAGATGCCCGCGCTCTTGGGATATACCTACAAAGCCGCCCGTGATTTTGGCCAGTTCATCACGCGGCGCTTGGCAAGCAGCCAACGCGGCTGAAGCTGCGGCACTGAGCAAGACACCTCGGCGAGACAGCTTCACTGCACCTTGCCCCATTCTTCTTCAAACGTGAGCACCAAATTCTGATTGCTCATGCGATTGGGCTCAGTATTCACTCTCGCCATATCTTGCGGAAAATCAAACAGCAGTGGCAGGCTTTGCGCATTCAAAAACCGCAAATCTTTGGGGAAAGCAGCCTGCGCAATCACGGGCTTGAACGGCCTGCGGCTGGCCACGATAAAACCCCATTCGCCAAAGCTGGGCACATGCGCGTGATACGGCCGCGCCTCTAGCCCCACCTCTTCAATCGTGCGCACCACCGTCCAAAAACTTTTGCGCGCCACCAGTGGCGAAGTGCTTTGAATCACCGCATAGCCACTGGCTGAGAGCCGCGCATCCAGCAGCGCATAAAACGAGGTGGAATACAACTTGCCCAAACTGAAATTGCTCGGATCAGGAAAATCCACAATCACCACATCAAACACTTCATTCGTCGTTTCTAAAAACTTAAACGCATCGGTGTTGACGATCTTCACTTTTGGCGATTGCAGCGCACCGCCATTGAGCTGCGCAAGCTGCGAATCACGCGAGAAAATCTCCGTCATTTTCGGGTCAAGCTCCACCAGTGTGATGCTCTCCACACTGGCATATTTCAGCAGCTCGCGCACTGCCATGCCATCGCCCCCACCGAGCACCGCCACCTTCTTGGGCGCGCCATGCGCCGCCATCACCGGGTGCACCAGGGCCTCGTGATAACGGTATTCATCGCGCTGCGCGAATTGCAAATTGCCATTCAAATACAGCCGATGCCCCGCCTTGCCCTGCGTGACCACGATGCGTTGATAAGGCGATGTGCTGCTGAACACAATCTTGTCTTGGTAAAACCGATCCTCTGCCAGCGTGGTGATCTGCTCCGCTTGCCAAAACGCAGCAAAGAGCGCAGCAATCACCAGCAGCGCCGCCATCAAATGCGCCTTAAACGCCCGCAGCTCATGGCGAAACAGCCACACCGCCCACAGCGCCACTGCCGCATTGAGCAAGCCAAACAGCAGCCCCGTGCGCACAAGGCCCAGCTGCGGCACGAGTAGCAGCGGAAACGCCACGCTCACCGCAAGTGCCCCCAAATAATCAAACGTGAGCACCTGCGAGACCAAATCTTTAAGCTGCACATTGCGCTTCAAAATCCGCATCACAATCGGAATCTCCA
>JAYVJQ010000491.1:0-2997 GCA_043769055.1 Allobrachymonas sp. | reverse complement strand
ATCGCCCGCCAAGTCAACGTGGGCCGCTCGCCGCACGGGGTGTGGACGCTAGATCATGCCTCTCGCGAATAAATTTACTCTTATTTTGATAGCACTCTGCGCAGCTTCTATGCCGGCGAGTGCGCAATTAAGCTCCCTATTTGGCAAAAAACCTGCTCCCGCAGCCGCTGCGCCAGTCGTGCAGCTACCCGCGCTGTGCGACAAGCCGGTGTATCTCACATTTGACACCGGCCACATGAACGTAGCGCAGCTCATTGCGGATACTTTGAACAAACACAACGTCAAAGTCACCTTCTTCACCGCCAACGAAAAAACCAAAGACGACAGCACCAGCCTCTCAAAATCTTGGGGAGAAAAATTTTGGATGCAACGTGGCAAAGAAGGCCATGAATTCGCCTCGCATACCTGGGATCACCCGATACTCAATGGCGACGCAGCGGGCATCGCCACCAAATTCATCGTTACACCTACGCAAGGCGCATTCGCGGGCCGCAGCTTCACTTGGGAGCCAAAAAAGTATTGCGAGCAACTGGATTTAGCCAAAGAGCGCATTGAGTTCTACACCGGAAAAAAAGCGCTGCCTATCTTTCGCGCACCCGGTGGTAAAACCTCGGCCAAACTTCTGGCTGCTGCCGAGGCCTGCGGCTACAAACACGTGGGCTGGGCACCGGCTGGCTTCTTGGGCGATGAGCTACCCAGCGAGCGCGTGTCAAATAATGCCTTACTCAAACAAGCCCTCAAAAACATCAAAGCAGGCGACATTCTCATGGCGCATCTGGGCATCTGGAGTCGTAAAGACCCATGGGCCCCTGCGGTGCTTGAGCCTTTGATCGTGGGGCTCAAAGATCAAGGATTTTGCTTCAACACCCTGCGGCAACATCCTGCTTATAAGGATTGGATTGCTGCGAATGGGGGTTGATTTTTAAGCGATTTGGCTATCTAGCCGGCATAGAATATGCGTGGATTGCTATTGATTTTGTAGTAACTGTTAGCTGTTTGTTTCGTGCTGACTTCGTACATTGGCACGGTGGCCGCGATAGGAATCGTCGGCTTGGCTCCCGAGCAGTTACTCTTTTGGTGTGTTGAGATGGTCTGCGTCAACGCTTTCGTTTGGATGCCAACTCTCTAGCGAGCGCGAATGGCCGCGCCGCCGATTCCTATCACGCCCACCGCACCTTGATGCCGAATGGCGTGCAAACATTGGAGCAGCGCATCGCACGCCCCGTGACATGGGCGAGTGGGTAGCCAGTAAAACGCCTTAGAAAGCCAAAATTTAAAGCAAAAGTGGCAAGTAGCCGGCATAGAATATGCGCAACGTGCTACATAATTCATAGTGACTGGTCATGACACAAGCCTTCAAATTCTGTCCGCAATGCGCCACGCCGCTTGCTTTTGAAACTCAGATGGAAGACGGTGGCGCGAAAGAGCGCTTGCGCTGCCCAGCCTGCGGCTACACGCATTGGAACAACCCTACGCCCGTGCTTGCTGCCATCGTCGAATACGAAGGCAAAATCTTGCTCGCCCGCAATGCGGCTTGGCCCGGCAAGATGTATGCGCTCATCACCGGCTTTATGGAAGCAGGTGAATCACCGCAGGGCGGCATTACGCGCGAGGTCAAGGAAGAAACCAATCTCGATTGCAGCGAAGTCAACTTGGTCGGTGTCTATGATTTTCAACGCATGAACCAAGTCATCATTGCGTACCACGTGAAGGCGCATGGAGAAGTCAAGCTCTCGCCCGAGCTGGCCGACTACAAACTCTACGATTTCGATGCCATCAAATGCTGGCCCGCCGGCACGGGCTACGCTCTTGCTGAATGGCTGAAAAAGGTCAAAGGCATCGAGCCTGAGTTTGTGGACTGGTCAAAACGGTAAAATTCACACCATCTCTTAAGGCGACCCATGAACATCGACAAAGAACTTGACACCCGCGGTCTGAACTGCCCCTTGCCCATTCTCAAGGCCAAGAAAGCCTTGGCAGACCTCGCCAGCGGCCAAATGCTCAAAGTCATCTCCACCGATGCAGGCTCCGTGCGCGATTTCCAAGCCTTTGCCAAACAAACCGGCAATGAACTGATCGAGCAGCAAACCATTGGCGCAGATTTTGTGCATGTAATGCGCAGACGCTGAAATCCTCTTTTTTGCACTCGAAATATAGGCTGGCCGGCGCAGAATCTGCGTGGTCAGCTATTTTTTTGATGGTGACTACTCATCCATTAGGTATTTTGTTAGCAGTATATTTGAAAAAATGATTCTTATAATTGACAATTATTCATAAATGCATAAAATCAGAATCAAATGTATGAAGAACTGCTTGAAATTCCATTTCTTGAACCTGAGCCTTTAAAGCCCCTAGGCGAGCAAATTCGTGCCCAGCGAAAGGGCTTGAAGATCAGCGCCACAGCGCTCTCAGAAGCAGCTGGCATCTCGCGGGTGACTTTGTATCGCATTGAGCAAGGCGAGGCGAGTGTGGCTGCTGGCGCTTATGCGCAGGTGCTCGATGCTTTGGGTTTGAAGCTCGCAATTGAGCCCGCGCATACGCAAAAAAATCAAGAGCCTACGAGCTTGGCAGGCTGGATTCCTGCGAGCATTGAGCTTGCGCGCTACCCCGCTTTGGCGCAACTGGCGTGGCAGGTCAACAGCAGCGCCGCGCTCAAGCCCTTGGAGGCTTGGGGCATTTACGCGCGCAATGCCAAGCATCTGGATATGCAAGCCATGCAGCCAGAAGAGAAGCAACTGTGGCAAGCGCTGAAAGCCGCGTTTGACGAAAGCTAGGGAGCATGTTCACTAGGCCGCATCATCAGCGCATCGCGCATGTGCTCTCTAGCCTGAATGCGCCGCTGCTCAAAGCGCATCACTGCTTGTTTAGCGGCGGCACGGTGATGGCGCTGCGCTTTGGCGAATACCGCGAATCGCTCGATATTGATTTCATGGTGTCCAGCCTTGCGCACTACCGGGCGCTGCGGCAGTTGCTCACAAGCGCGCAAGGCATTCAAGC
>JAYVJQ010000490.1:0-25244 GCA_043769055.1 Allobrachymonas sp. | reverse complement strand
TTGAGCCCGCCGCACCTTGCAACGTCAAGCGTAGAGTTTGCGCATTCATTTGCCAACATGCGCTGGCAGCACCAAGCGCTCGACCACTTGGCCATTTTTCAAATGCGATTGGACAATCTCGTCAATGTCATCGTTGTCTACATAGGAATACCACACCGCATCGGGGTAGACCACCGCGACCGGCCCGCCCGCGCAGCGATCCAAACAGCCCGCGCCGTTCACCCGCACCTTGCCCGGGCCAGAGATGCCGGCTGCTTTCACGGCTTGCTTGCAGTACTTTTGCGCATCTTTGGCATTGTGCTGCGCACACGATGCTTCGCCCGCTTCACGCGCATTGGTGCAAAAGAAAATATGGCGTTGGAAATAAGAAGTAGCAGGCGATTCAGTCATGCGGTGATTTTATCGGTCTCGCCGTGTCATGGCTTTTTCGTGATGGCAGTCAGTGCCACACTCAACGCCGCAAAAGGCCACAGCCAGCCAAGCCACTGCGCCAAGCCATGAAAGCGAATAAAGCGGCCTTGCTCCCAGCTTTGCAAAGTTTGCGCGTAATAAGGCGTCTCTGGCGCAGCATTGATCAAGCTGAGTTGCCAGACCAGCGCGATCACCAGCAACCCCAAGCATAAGCGGCGCGGCAAAATCACGCACAGCGCCGCCGCCACCACGCCCACCAGCAAACCCGCGCGTGCTGGCGGGCTGAGCCACGCGAGGCTGTACTCAGGGCTGTAGCTTAAGGCCGCAGACAAGCTGCTCGCGCCAAAAGCAACGCCCACCCCCAGCAGCAACAGCGCCAGGCGGCGCGGCCAGCCCAGCGTGGCACTGTAGGCCAGCAAACACGGAATCACAAAGCCCAGTAGCACACACAGTAGCTCTCCTAAATTAGACAGTGGCAGCAAATAGACGCTGGGCTCATCGATGTAAGTGGCCAGCGGCGTGCCTTCCACCCAAGCGTTCATCGCGCTGTGCAGGCGCTGACGAATTTGGCCAAGCGCCAGTGGCGCAGCCGGAGGAAACAGCAAGGCTAAGGGCCACAGCAGCAGCAGCACCAGCGGCGTACGCGCCTCGCGCACAAACCAGCGCGCGCGAAAGCGGCTCCAGGTATCAATCGCGCCCATACGCTCCAGCGCTTGCGCCAGCAGCGCGCCCAGCAAGGCACCGCCCGAGTTGAGCAGCCAGTCTGACAACTGCGGCACGCGCTGCGGCAGAAAGGTTTGCAGCGCCTCTAAAGTGAGCGAGAGAGCACTGGCCAACAGTGTGGCAATCAGCGCAGGCTGCGGCAACAAGCGTGTGCGCAGCAGTGAGAGTGCGAGCAAAAATCCCAGTGGAATATAGCCCAGCCCATTGGCCACCACATCAAAGCGGCTCCAGTAGCGCGGCCAAGGCCCTTGCATAAATGCAAAGGGGTTGACTCCTTGATCGCGCCAACCCTCAAACGGATAAAGAGAAGCATAGACGATCAACAGCGCAAACACAGCGGCCAACAAGGTGGCGGAGCTGCGGTGCGCGCGCGCGTTCATGGCTGCCTTTAAAACGGCTTGACCACCACCAGCAGCACCGCCAGCACCATAATCAGCACGCTGGCTTCGTTGAACCAGCGGTACCAGACATGGCTGCGTGTGTTTTGCCCGCGCTCAAATTTGCGCAAGATCACACTGCAGCCGTGGTGATAGCCCAGCGCCAAGATCACCACAAACAGCTTGGCATGCATCCAGCCCTGCCCCCGCCCAATGCCATAACCCAGCCAGAGCCACAAGCCGAGCGCCAGCGCCGGCACCGCCAACAAAGTCATAAACCGTAGCAGCTTGCGCCCCATGAGCAGCAGCCGCGCCTTCTCCGCAATTGATTCAGCCGGCACTTGCGCGAGATTCACAAAAATGCGCGGCAAATAAAACAAGCCAGCAAACCAACTGGCCACGAAGATGATGTGAAAGGCTTTGACCCAGAGCATGGTTCGTAGTGTAGGGGAAAGCTACTGGTTAGCCTATGACGGCTTGAACAACTCGCGCTGCTTGCGATCGACCACCGCCTTGACCAGCTGGGCGCTGGTGTTGCGCAGGCGCTGGGCCAGAAGTTGGGTGATTTTGACAAGCAGTTTGGCACCGACAGCGGGGTGATTGCGGATGAGCTGGCCCACGGCTGCGCGGGTGAGGATCGCGGCTTGCACGGCATCGATGGCGGTGCAACGCGCGTTGCGCGGCTCGCTGTCGAGCATGGACATCTCGCCCAAGCTGGCTCCCGCACGCACTACCGCTAGGCGCGAGACTTCAAGCGGCACACCGGTGCTCTGGCCTTGCGCGTCTTGGCGCATGATTTGCTTGGTCACATCGACTGTGCCTTGCAAAATCAGCAGCATCCAATCGCCCGCCTCGCCTTCTTCGATCAGCACTTGGTCCGGCGCAGCTTCGACGCGTCGCATCGCTGCGCCCAGCGTGGCCAGCTCATCAAGGGTGAAATCTTCCAGCAGATTGGATTGTTGGCGCAGTGCATCGGCGCTTTGCTGCAAGGCTTGCGCGGCATCGCCCAAGTCGTGCAGGCCGCGCTGGGTCAGCACGGGCGGCAATTGTGAAGGCACTTGATTCACCACTTGATTTATGGCTTGATCTGCGCAGCGGCCCAAACAGCCAATTGGCGCACGGCATCCTCGGTGGCGGCAGTGAGCGCGCGCACGCCGCCTGCGGCATCTTGGCTGGCTGCGCCGGCGCGGGAGAGCACGGTGGTTTGCGCGGCAAGCTGCTCGCCTTTGAACAGACTGGCACGCAGGCGCACGAGGCCGTGGCTGCTTTCAGAGCTGGCAAAGAGTTGGCTGAATTCATCGAGCTCCACACGCAGCGTGTAAGGCGCGATGCCCTCGGTTGATAGCACCGGGCCTTGGACGGCCAGCGCATCGCGCAGGCGCGCGCGCACGAGCTGCGCAGGCGGCACGCTCCATCGGGCTTGCGCATAAGGGCGAAGCTGCTGGTCGTTGGCATACTGCAAACGGTAGAGCAAAGCGGGGCTGTCCAGGCCCGCGCCGGCTTCGATCTCGGGCAAGGTAATGGCTGCGCTGCGGCTTGCGGCAGACGCTGGGCTGGCTTGCGTGAATGCGCCAAAGTCATACACCGCTTTGGGCGTGGGCGGCTGGGGGGTGCTGCAAGCCGTAAGCAGGGCGCTGAGTGCCAACAGCGCTAGCCAAGTCGTATATTTTAGATAAAAGCTGCCATTAGCCGGCATAGAATCTACGTAGTTTGCTATTGATTTCATAGTATTCATGAGATTGCGCCTTACTTAAGTGGAGGCGTAAAGCCACTCTCGCCGGGGCCGGGCGGCACGGCTGCGTTGCCAAAAATCAAGCTCTGCGGGTTGTCACCCAAGCCGGTGACCACGCGCTCGGTGCTGCGGGCAGCGCGGGCGGCATCGTCCATCATGCGGGAGGTGCGCGGCAAGGTGTTGGCTGTCAAGGCTTGCGCGCTCTGCCCCACAGCTTGCACGCTGCTCGTGGCGCTGCTGATACCCTCGTTGACACGGTCCAGCGTGCCGCCTTTTTCTGCCACGCGCTGCGCGACGTTGTTGAGTGCTGTGGCGGCCTTGGTGGTTTCGGCTGCAGTTTTGCTGAACTCTTGAGAGGTGTTTTGCAGGGCTTGCATGGTTTGGCGGGTATCGCGCACCAAGGCCGGAATATCGGTGCGCTCGGGGCCAAATTGCGCATCCAGCACGCTTTGCATTTTGGTGACTTGTGTGGAGAAATTTGCCGCGCTTTGGCCCACAGCTTGCACGCTGCCCATCAAGACTTTTTGATTCTCTGGTGCAAGCAGCAAATTCAACCGCTTGGCAGTTTCTTCCACCTGAATCAAGATATTCGCGCCTTGGTCTGATAGCTTGGACAGCAGGCTGGGTTTGAGCTCAATGCGCGGCGCTTGCGCGGCTTTGAGATCGAGTAAATCTTGCGATTGCCCGCCATCATCAAGCTGCACATAGGCCAAGCCCGTCACGCCTTGGTAGCCCAGCACGGCATAGGTCGATTTGGTGATGGGTGTGCCTTGGTCGATGGCCAGTTTCACGAGTACATTGCCGCGCACCTGCGGGTCAAACTCGATGCTATCGACCTTGCCGACCGCGATGCCCCGGTAGCGCACAGGCGCTTGAGCTGACAAGCCCGTGACCGATTCGCGCGTGGAGAACTCCAGCGAATCGCGCAGCTTGGTATCGCGCATGAGCCATGCGGCCAAGCCAATGAGCAGCGCTGTGACCAAAATCACAAAAGCTCCGGCTGCTAGAGCATGAGATTTATTTTCCATACATTCAGCTTTCTACACTGTTTCTACACTGCAAAAGGATACTCGCGTAACAACTCCATCGCCCGCTGCCCGCGCTCGCCTAAGAAAAACTCTTGAATAAACGGATGCGGGAAAGCAATGACTTCTTTCGGCGGTGCTTTGACAATCACCCGCTGCTGCGCCAGCACCGCCACTTGGGTGGACAGTTCAAACAGCGTGTCCAGATCGTGCGTGACCATCACCACTGTGAGGCCCAGCTCTTTGTGCAGGCTGCGCAAAAGGGCCACAAAACTGTCTGAGCTTTCTGGGTCAAGCCCCGCCGTGGGCTCATCAAGCAAGAGCAGGGGCGGATCCATGATGAGGGCGCGGGCCAGGGCCACGCGCTTGACCATGCCGCCTGATAAATCGGAGGGCATCTTTTGCGCATGCTCAGCGCCAAGGCCGACCATTTGCAATTTCACCAAAGCGCAATCGCGGATCAAATCGTCGGGCAATGTGCCCAGCTCGCGCAGCGGAAAAGCAATGTTGTCCAGCACACTGAAAGCCGAAAACAGCGCGCCATGCTGAAACAGCATGCCCACGCGGCTGGCTGCACCCTTGGCACTCAGCTGCGAAGCGGGTGCGCCCAGCACCGTAACATCGCCCTTGGCGGGCGTCTCTAACCCCAAAATTTGCCGCAGTAGCGTGGTTTTTCCGGTGCCAGAGCCGCCGACCAGTGAGAGAACTTCGCCGCGCTCAACAACCAAATCCAAATCTTTGTGAATCACAAACTGCGCCTCGGGCGTGCGAAACACCGTCCATAGCTTGTGGATGCTCACCACGTGGGCGGCATCGAGGCGTGAAGCAGAAAGATCGGAGACCGCGCTCATATCCCCACATCCCGAAACACGATGGCAAATACCGCATTGATCAAAATCACGGCGGTGATCGAGGTGACCACTGAGGCCGTGGTGCCTTGGCCCAAGCTTTCGGTGTTGGGCTTGATGCGCAAACCATAGTGGCAACCAATCAGCGCGATGAACACCCCAAACACCACCGATTTACCCATGGCGAGTGACAAATTCACCACCTGCACTGCCTTGGGCAAGGCATTGATGAAAAACTGCGGCGAGATTTGCAGCGATAAATCAGCCGCCAGCATGCCGCCCAGCAATGCTGACAGCGTTGTCCAGACCGCGATCAACGGCATGGCCAGTGCCAGTGCAATCGCGCGCGGCATCACGAGACGAAAGCCATGCGCAATGCCCATCACGCGCATAGCATCCAACTCTTCCGTCACACGCATCACCCCAATTTGCGCGGTAATCGCTGAGCCTGAGCGCCCGGCAATCAAAATTGCGGCCAGCATCGGCCCGAGCTCGCGCACGAGGCTCACCCCGAGTAAATCGACAATGAATGCATCTGCGCCGAACTGGCGCAACTGCTGTGCGCTCAAATACGCCAGCACCACGCCAATCAAAAAGCCCACGAGGGCGGTGATGGGCAAAGCCGTAGCGCCAATATGGAAAAGATGGCCCGACACATCACGCCAAGGCCCTTCTTTGGGCGAGCGCGCCAAGCGCAGCAAATCTAAAAACAACTGGCCCACCAAGCGCGTGAAGCCGCGCAGATGCGAGATCACGGTGAGGATGATCTCGCCCAGGCTTAAAAATCGCTCCCACAAGCTGGGCCGATGCGCCGGTGGCTGGGTGCTGCTCAGCAGCGCCACGCGCGAGAGCACGGCACGCTGCGTGGGCAGCATGTCAATCTGCGCGGGCCAGACGCGCCCCCAGTGATTCCACAAAAGCTGCGCGCCAATGTGATCGATGCGCTCCATCAGGCGCAAATCCCAAATCGTGGCCTGATTTGCATTGTCATGGTGCGCCGCCAAGCCGCTTTGCAAGGCTTGCCACTGCGCCGTGTCGCTCAGCTGCGCAGCCGTCCAGCGCCCCAGTGCCACCAGGCGCGGGCCTTGGACTTCAATGCGAGGGACGGCTTGGCTCATGCAGTATCGTAGCCTTTAAACAGAGCAGTCCCTACAAACCCCACTCTGGTTGGGAGTCTTCTCCCGCGAACAAGGGATGAGGCCGCTCCATAGTGTCGCTTGTTTGCGTCAATCCCACACCTTAGCCAGCGCCTGCCGCGCCGCCGCAATCACTGCCGTCTCGCCCTGCGACGCCGCATGGATGAAGCACAAGCAGCAAGGCAAAGCCACACGATCGGCCACCACCAAGCCGCGCGACTGCGCCTCGCGCATGGCAATCGTGTCGCGTGCTAAGGACAGGCCCACGCCGGATCGCACCAAATCGAGCATAGAGGCCTCTTGATCCACCAAGGCCGCGCGTTTTGGCGTGACGCCCAAGGGCGCAAACACCGATTGCAGCAAGCGATGATGGGCCGAGGCGGGCGGCGTGATGATCCATGGCAAGGCGCTCAAGCCTCGCCAATCTTTGCCCTGCACTTGCGGCCCCCAGAGCGCGGGCGCGAGCACATGGTAGTTGAATCGCGCCAGTTCAATCACTATTAAATCAATAGCATTGGGTGTATATTTCATGCCGGCTAGTGGCATATTTCCTTCATAAAAATACGGATTGACGGGGTTTGCTGAACTCTCGCGCGGGCGCATGCGCAAGCGCGCCAGCTCATCGGGTGGTGCGAGATAAAAGCCCACATCCAGCACGCCCGCTTGCAATTGCGTGAGCACATTGCCGCTCATGTGCTGGGACAGCTCGGTATCAATTTGCGGCGCAGCTTCCACCAGTTCTTTCAAAAACGCACCCAGCCGCGTGAACTCCGGGTCGAGAATCGTGCCAATGCGCAGCCGCCCGCGCACCGCCGCTTGCAAGCCACTGGCTGATTGGCCAAACTCTTTTAAGGTCGCCAATACTTTTTCAGCTTGGGGCAGCAGGGCCACACCATCACGCGTGAGCACCAGGCCGCGCCCCGCGCGCGCAAAAAGCTGCAATTGCAAACGCTCTTGCAAGCCCTTGAGTTGCAGACTCACGGCGGGTTGGGTCAGACTCAACTTGGTCGCCGCCTGCGAGACTGTGCCTTCGCGCGCCACGGCGCAAAAGGCTTTGAGGCCCAAGATATCGGGTTCATTCATAAGTTAATTTTATAGATACTTTTTGAAATTTCATTGGACTACGGGAAGGAAGGTCTTCACAATTTACAAAAATCAAGGAGCTAAATATGAGCATTTCAAATATTAGTCATTATGTGAATGGGCAAGTTGTGGCCGGTGCATCAGGCCGCAGCCAGAGCGTGACCAACCCGGCCACAGGCGCAGTCACCGGGCAAGTCGCTTTGGCATCCAGCGCGGAAGTGGCGCAGGCTGTGGCATCCGCGCAAGCCGCCTTTCCTGCTTGGGGCGATGCGCCGCCGCTCAAGCGTGCGCGGGTGATGTTCAAATTTCTGGAGCTGCTCAATCTTCACAAAGATGATCTGGCGCGGATGATCACGGCCGAGCATGGCAAGGTATTCACCGATGCACAAGGCGAGGTCACGCGCGGCATCGAGATTGTGGAATTTGCCACCGGCATCCCGCAGCTTTTGAAAGGCGATTACACCGAGCAAGTTGGCACGGGTATCGACAATTGGACGATGCGCCAGCCCTTGGGCGTGGTGGCGGGTATCACGCCGTTTAACTTTCCGGTGATGGTGCCCCTCTGGATGTTTCCGGTAGCGATTGCCTCGGGCAATTGCTTTATTTTGAAGCCCAGCCCGATAGACCCATCCCCCGCCCTCTTCATGGCTGATTTGCTTAAAAAAGCTGGATTGCCCGATGGCGTGTTCAGCGTGGTGCAGGGTGATAAAGAAGCAGTCGATGCGCTCTTGGTTCACCCCGATGTGCGCGCCGTGAGCTTTGTGGGTTCGACACCGATTGCCAACTACATTTATGAAACTGGCGCCCACCACGGCAAGCGTGTGCAAGCGCTGGGCGGTGCAAAAAACCATATGGTGGTAATGCCCGATGCGGATTTGGATCAAGCCGTTGATGCGCTGATTGGCAGCGCTTATGGCTCAGCCGGTGAGCGTTGCATGGCGATTTCGGTGGCTGTGCTCGTGGGCGATGTGGGGGATCGCATCATGCCCAAGCTCGTTGAGCGCACCCAAGCGCTGAAGATCAAAAACGGCATTCACCTCGATGCAGAAATGGGCCCGATTGTGACCCAAGCCGCGCATGACCGCATCACGGGCTATATTGCAGCAGGCGTGCAAGAAGGCGCGAAGCTCTTGGTGGATGGCCGAGGCTTCAAGAATTCAGAGAGCGGCTGCGAGAGTGGCTATTGGCTCGGCGGCACGCTGTTTGACCATGTGCAACCGCAGCACAAAATCTATCGTGAAGAAATCTTCGGCCCCGTGCTCTCGTGTGTGCGCGTGAAGGATTTCGCTGAGAGCGTTGAGTTGATCAACGCGCATGAATTTGCCAACGGCACGAGCTGCTTCACCCGCGATGGCGGCGTGGCTAGAGAGTTTGCCCGCCGCATCCAAGTGGGCATGGTCGGCATCAATGTGCCGATTCCCGTGCCCATGGCTTGGCACGGCTTTGGCGGCTGGAAGCGCAGCTTGTTTGGCGATATGCATGCCTATGGCGAAGAAGGCGTGCGCTTTTACACGCGCCAGAAATCCATCATGCAGCGTTGGCCAGATTCGATTGCGAAAGGTGCTGAATTCGTCATGCCAACGAGTAAGTGATATATTTGTATCACTTAAGGAATTCATCATGAGTACTGCAACTTTAAGAAATTGGGGTGGATCGGTCGCGCTGCCCATTCCCCGCAAGTTTTTGGCCATGCTCAGCTTAGAGGCGGGTAAAGAGGTGGATTTGGATGTGCAAGATGGCAAGATCATCATTCAACCTGCTAAGCCAAAATACAGCATGGAACAGCTCATGAAAGAGCATAAGGCGCTTAAGCTGCCCAAAGACACGGCATGGCTAGACTTTGACGATCTTCCATCGGAGCGCGTGTGATGGCAACCCTCCGAGGCCGCCCTGAGCGTGGCGATATTTGGCTGTGCGATCTCAACCCCGTGCGCGGACGCGAGCAAGCCGGTACACGCCCCGTCTTCGTGCTCTCACCAGCAGACGACACGCTGAGCATTGTGTTGCCCATTAGCCAAGGCATCACCTTAGCGCGAAGTGCAGGTTTCGCCGTCTCGCTCACTGGCTCTGGGCTAGACACGCAAGGCGTGATCATTTGCAACCAACCGCGTACCGTTGCATTGAAAGAACGCAATGGCAAACGCATCGAGCACGCGCCCGACTTCATCGTCGATGAAGTTTTGGCGCGCATTGCACCCTTGGTGACTTGATGCATTCTCTAATTTTCGACCACATCATCATCGGCGCAGGCACGGCGGGTTGTTTGCTGGCTAATCGGCTGAGCGCTGACAAAACCAAGCGCGTGCTGCTGATCGAGGCGGGCGGGGTTGACAATTACCACTGGATTCACATCCCGGTGGGTTATTTGTATTGCATTGGCAATCCGCGCACGGATTGGCTGTATCAAACCGAGAAAGATGCGGGCTTGAATGGGCGAGCATTGCGCTACCCGCGTGGCAAGGTGCTAGGCGGGTGCAGCTCGATCAATGGCATGATTTATATGCGCGGCCAAGCGCGTGATTACGATGGCTGGGCACAGGCTACGGGTGATGAAAATTGGAGCTGGAGCAATTGCTTGCCCGATTTCATGGTGCATGAAGATCACTATCAATTAGATAGCATACAACGCAGTATTCATAACGGCAAAGTGCCAGAAATTCTTCTAAAACAGCTGGAAAAGCATGGTAATTACGCTGCGCCGGGTGCCTCCAAAAGCACGGGTGAGTGGCGGGTGGAAAAGCAACGCCTGCGCTGGGATGTGCTCGATGCTTTCTCACTTGCTGCGCAGCAAGCGGGCATTCCTGCGAGTGATGATTTCAACACCGGCAGCAACGAAGGCGTGGGTTATTTTGAGGTGAACCAGCGGCGCGGTTGGCGCTGGAATGCGAGCAAAGCGTTTCTGCGGCCTGTGATGAAGCGAGCCAATCTCACCGTGTGGACGAACACGCAAGTGGCCAAACTCACCACCGAGACCACGCCGCACGGCATACGTTGCACAGGTGCTGAGCTGGTAAAGAAGGGTGAGCGAGTCAGCGTACAAATCGCGCCAAGTGGCGAGATGATTTTGAGCGCAGGCGCAGTCGGTACGCCGCAAATCTTGCAACTCTCGGGCATTGGCGATGCAGCGCAGCTCAGCGCTTTGGGCATCACGCCCGTGGCCGATTTGAAAGGCGTGGGCGCAAATCTGCAAGACCATTTGCAAATCCGTGCGGTGTTCAAAGTCAAGGGCGTGAAAACGCTCAACACCTTGGCCAATTCGATCTGGGGCAAAGCCATGATTGGCCTCGAATACGCACTCTTCAGAAGCGGGCCAATGAGCATGGCGCCGAGCCAATTGGGTGCATTTACGCGCTCATCGCCTGAGCAGAAATACCCCAATCTTGAATACCATGTGCAGCCGCTCAGCCTTGATGCGTTTGGCGAGCCGCTGCATAGTTTTCCCGCGTTCACGGCCAGTGTGTGCAACCTGAACCCCACCAGCCGAGGCACGATTTCGCTCAAATCGAATCGCTTTGAAGATGCCCCCGCGATTGCGCCGAATTACCTGAGCACGGATGAAGACAGGCAGGTGGCCGCCCAGAGCCTGCGCGTGACGCGGCGCATCGTGGCGCAAAGTGCGTTGGCCCAGTACCAACCCGAGGAATACAAACCCGGCTTGCAATACCAAAGCGATGAAGAGCTGGCCAAATTAGCCGGCGACATTGCCACCACGATTTTTCACCCCGTGGGCACGGCCAAAATGGGCGCAGATCATGATGCCAGCGCGGTGGTTGATTCTCATCTGCGCGTACGCGATGGGCGCGGCGGGCGCATCGCCGGCCTGCGCGTGGTCGATGCCAGCGTGATGCCCAGCATCACCAGCGGCAACACCAATTCACCCACTTTAATGATTGCCGAAAAAGCTGCGCGTTGGATCAAATCCGGCTTATGAAATGTGAAGCGAGGGTTTTTGCCAAGGGGTAAATCCGTATGCGCCAACTTGGTGCTGTGGCTTACATTGACTGCACTGTTTGCCAGCGTTGCTGGTGAAGAGGGCTTGAGGAGACCTAAAAGCTGTACTGCGCTGGAAATACCGGGCATTTACGCATTCAATAAAAAGCCAGCCTACCCGGCTGGCTTTTTTCATTTTCCGCTGTTGAAAAACTTTTATTTGAACCGGGCAGATTCGAGCGGAATCGTTTGGCGCGAGTAGGCATCTGTAATGGCTGCGCGAGAATTGAATTTGCGCGCGGCCAAGGCCAGCTCAGCCGCTTCATGCAGCACATCTTGCGCAAGGGAGAAGCTGTCAAAACCGCCCATTTGGGTGCTGTTGTAGTCTGCGCGTGGACGAGTTTCACGGCCCGGAGAAATACGCGCCACACCCAAGCCTATTTCCGCGCGAAACTCCGCTGGATTGCTGCTCATGGGGTTGATGATGAAGGGTCTGCGCACCGTGGCCGCCAAACGAAGGCCCAGAGTTCGAAGCACACCAGGATGCTTGATGCTGTCCAGCACCACGACGAAACCATTGTCGCTGTATCGCCCCACCAGAGTCGCGCCACCGCCCGCACCGAGATGCACCCGTGCCGCCATGCCATAAATAACTTGCTCCAAGCCATGCGCGCCAAACTCTTGAAGCAGCTTGCCGGTGTTGTTGATTTCAACGTAAATCACCGCCATTTCTTTGCGATTGCGCCGCGCGCGTGCCACTGCGTCATCGACTTGCCGCACCAAGGCCGCGCCGGTTAACAGTTGGGTGAGCAAATCTTTGTCGCGATTCATCGACAAGGCCCCCATCATGCGCAAAACTTCCGCATAACGCAGCTTCAAGGCGTGGCATGAAATCACCACAAACATCGCGGCAAACAAGGCTGTAGAGGCTTGCAGCGGCAGGTCATTTCGCAGTATCTCCAGCACATGGGCATACAAACCCGTCATGGCAAACACCAAGGCAAGACTGGCGATCGCCATCGGCAGCGCATGGCGATCTCCTTGTAGCCAGGCTCGCAGCGCTAACCAAAATGCCCCCAGCGATGTCAGCACCCAACACAGCGCCACGAACTCCAAGGCTTGGCGGCGATCTGGCCAAGCCAGCCCCAAAAGTTGTGCCGCTGCCAGTGCCACCAACACCCAACTGCCATAGTCGATCAAGGCATCGCGCTGCTCAGCGCGCAAAAAGCGCCGCAAGCCAATGGAAGAGACGATCCCAGTCAGTGAGCCGCTGGCCATCATCAAATTCGAGTGAGAAGCCTTAGAAAACATGGGCACAAAGTGCTCGAACAATCCGCTGGTACAGGCCACAAATGATCCAGACAGCAGCACAAAAACCGCCGTCTGAAAACTTGCGATGTTGCGGGTGTACACACTGTAGAAACTGGCTAAGCAAAAGTAGCATGCATAGATGCCCCCACATGCGCTCCAGATGGCGATCTCACTTGAGCTCATGGCATGGATCGGGGGCGAGGTACTAGGCTCAGATCAAATGGCTTGAACTGCCCGGAACACGGCTATGCCAAAACCCCGCTTGCGCATAATGGTGCTTCAAAAAATCCACCCACAACCGCACCCGCAGCGGCAAGTGTTTGCGCTGCGCAAACACCGCATAAATCCCATTGGGCGGCGCTGCAAAATCACCCAGCAACTGCACCAATTGGCCGTTTTCAATCTCCTGCGCCACCTCCCAAGTGCTGCGCCAGGCGATGCCGTGGCCGCCGATGCACCAATCATGCAGCACCTGCCCATCCGAGCAATCGAGCGGCCCGCCGGGGCGCAGATGCTCGGTTTTGGCATCGATCACAAAAGCCCAGCCGCGCGTTTGCGAGGCATCCGATGAGAGCATCAAGCAATCGTGCTGATGCAAGTCTTGCGGCAACTTGGGCGCGCCGCGCCGCTTCAGATAGGCTGGGCTGGCCACGCATAGGCGGCGGTTGTCAGCCAAGCGCACGCTCACCAGCGAAGAGTCGGGCAAATCGCCCACGCGCACCGCGCAATCAAAGCCTTCGGCTGCAATGTCTACCACACGATCCGATAAATTCAGCGAAATCGAGACTTCTGGGTGCTGCAAACGAAACTGCGGCACCAGCGGCGCCACATGTCGCCTGCCAAAACCGGCCGGCGCTGTGATGCGTAAATGCCCGCTGGCCTTCACGCCGCCCGCACTCACGCTGGCCTCAGCATGACTCAGGTCAGACAGCAAGCGCTGACAGTCTTCTAAAAATGCACTGCCTTCATGGGTCAGCGAGATGCGCCGCGTCGTGCGCACCATGAGCTTGACACCCAAGCGCTCTTCGAGCGCGTCAAGCCGCCTGCCGATGATGGCGGAGGCCACGCCCTCAGCAAGGGCTGCCGCAGTCAAGCTGCCTTTGGCCACGACGGCACAGAAAGTCTCGATTTGCTTGAACTTGTCCATGCTTTGATTTTGCCCTGCTTTGTTGGCGCTGGATGACCCGCGCTCCATGCCCTTGCGTGAGACTTCTGCGGGCGGGTGGGTGCATGTTAATTGCAGTGGGCGAGTACGCGTTGCGATGGATAGAGAACTATGAAATTGATAGCAAACTGCGCATATTCTATGCCGGCAATCTGCCCAAAACACCTACCAATCAAGCCCGCAAGGCCAGTTCGACCGCCATGCCCAAATAGCTGCCCGGCGTCATGGCCAGCAGACGCTCCTTGTCCGCAGCAGGTATATCCAGCGAGGCAATTAGCGCATGCAAATCTTCTTTGCGCACCGTTTTACCGCGCGTCACTTCTTTGAGCTTCTCGTAAGCGCCTGCCAGATGAAAGCGCCGCATCACGGTTTGAATCGGCTCGGCCAGCACTTCCCAACTCGCGTCCAAATCCGCAGCGAGTGCTTCTTCATTGAGCTCCAATTTGTTCAGGCCCACGAGCAAGGATTGATAGGCCAGCACCGCATAGCCCAGCGCCACGCCCATGTTGCGCAGCACGGTGGAGTCAGTCAAATCGCGCTGCCAGCGGGAAATCGGCAGCTTCTCGGAGAGATGTTTGAGCAAGGCATTGGCGAGGCCAAGATTGCCTTCAGCATTTTCAAAATCAATCGGGTTGACCTTGTGCGGCATGGTCGATGAGCCAATCTCACCGGCTTTCAAGCGCTGCTTGAAGTAACCCAGCGAGATATAACCCCACACATCGCGGGCAAAGTCGATCAAGATCGTGTCGGCGCGTGCTGTGGCATCAAACAGCTCGGCCATGTAATCATGCGGTTCTATTTGAATGCTGTAGGGCTGGAATGTGAGCCCCAAATCTTGTTCGATGACGCGGCGCGAGAAAGCCTCCCAATCGACCTCGGGGTGAGCGGCTAAATGCGCATTGAAATTGCCTACCGCGCCATTCATTTTGGCGAGTAACTTCACACCCGAAATCTTCTCACGCGCCGTGCTGAGGCGCACCAATACGTTGGCAATTTCTTTGCCCACCGTGGTGGGCGTAGCGGTTTGGCCGTGGGTGCGGCTGAGCATGGGCACGGCGGCAAACTGTTGCGCCATTGCACGCAGCTTGGAAATGATTGCATCGAGCGCCGGCAGCAGCACAGCGCTTCGTGCAGCCTGCAATTGCAAGGCATGCGAGGTGTTGTTGATGTCTTCACTGGTGCAAGCAAAGTGCACATATTCAGCAGCCGCCTCCAGCGCAGCATGGCCTTTGAATTGCGCCTTGATCCAGTATTCCACTGCCTTCACATCGTGATTGGTCGTCTTCTCGATCTCTTTGATGGCAGCAGCATTGTGTTCAGAAAAATTGCTCACCAAGCCATTCAAATACGCGCGCTCAGCAGCTGGCAAGGGCGCGAACTCAGGCAAGCCCGCATCAGACAACGCAATGAACCAAGCCACCTCCACCTGCACTCGCCGATGCATGTAACCCAGCTCGCTCATGAGCGGACGCAGGCTAGCGAGCTTGTTGCCATAGCGGCCATCCAGCGGCGAGAGGGCGTTGAGGGGGCTTAAAGCGGCTGCGGCAAGAGGAGTGGTCATAGTCCTAGATTGTAAAAGCCCTGCATTGTATGGGTGTACACACTGCCTATACAGCCTGTGCGGGTATCGAGTTGCACTGCCCCAAAGCTATTTTTTTATAGCAAACTATTGAGTATTAACGCTGGAAATTCAAGGTATCTGCGCAACAATTTTACCCACAGCCGCGTTGCGCAAGCCTCGCGGCTTTTTCACATCAACAGCTTGGCTGCATGCTCTTTCAAAGCCAAGCTGAGCCCATCGAGCACCTCCGACTCTAAATTCCAGCAATGCCAATACAGCTGCACTGGCAGTGAAAACTCAGGCAGCAGATTGACTAGCTCGCCTGCATCAATCTGCGGCTGCACCAGAAGTTGCGGCAGCACGCTCACGCCCCAGCCTTCGCGCACCGCCCGCACCTGCGACAGCGAGCTGGGCACAAACAGCTGGCGCAGCGCCACGCGCTTCAAGCCAAACGCCGTGGCAACGAATTCGCTTTGCATATCGTCTTTGCGGTTGAAGGCCACAAAGGGCAGATTACGGAAATTGTGTGCTGTGAGCCCTTTTTTAATGCTAAATCCTTCAGTCGCCGGCATAGAATCTGCGCCAACAGCTATATATTTCATAGCACCTAGCGGTACCACCTTGCAACCCCGCAGCGCTTGCTTGAGCGTGGTCACGCAGCCCAGCACTTGGCCACCTCTCAGCCATTCCTGCGTAAAGTCTTGATCGTCGGTAATGATCTCCAGCGGCAAACCTTTGCGCACCAGTGGCCCGAGCGCATCCAGTGCCCAGGTGGCAATGCTGTCGGCATTGATGGCGATGCTCACGCGCTCATCTTCTCGCGCGCCTGAGCTGCTGGGCGCCAGATCCTTCAAATCGTTTTCTAGATCAGCGCGCAACAAGCGCATTTGCTTGGTGTGCTTGAGCAGTAAGTGGCCCGCTGCCGTGGCTTTGAGTGGCCGGCTGCGCACGATCAGCACCGTGCCAACTTGCGCTTCGAGTGAGCGCAGACGCTGCGAAACGGCTGATTGCGTGATCGATAAACGCACCGCAGCACGCTCAAAGCCGCCTTCCTCCACAATGGCAGCGAGGCATTCCAAGGCATCGGGGTCAAAGGTACTCATGCAAGATTCTCTTGTATTAGTTGAAATGATGTGAATGCGAAGAGTTTAATTTTGCTTTTATTACAAGTCAAGATCGGGCATCATTGTCTGCATGAAAGTTATCGTTCTTGGCGCAGGCATCATTGGCATCAGCACAGCGTGGCATTTGCTGCAAGCTGGGCATGAGGTGGTGGTGGTGGATCGTCAATCGCAAGCAGCCAGTGAAACCAGTTTTGCCAATGCCGCGCAAATCTCAGTGAGTTACTGCGAGCCTTGGGCCAATAAAGATGCGCCGCTCAAGGCGCTCAAGTGGATGTTCTCCGATGAAGCGCCGCTCCTGTTTCGCCCGCAGTTTCCGATTGGCGCAGGTTGGCATCAGTATGTGTGGGGGCTGCAATTTTTGGCCAATTGCAACGATGCAGCCTTTGAGCGCAACGTGGCGCAGATCGTGGCACTGGGACGCTACAGCCATGCAGCTTTGAAAGAAGTGGTGGAGCAAACCGGGATTGACTACCATCGCCTACAAAAAGGCATTGCCCACATCTTTACCGATGAAAAATCTTTTGACTCCGCACGCAGCGCAGCGGAATTGATGGCACGCCACGGCGTAAAGCGCCAAGTGGTGAGCACGCAGGAGCTGCTTCGCATCGAGCCAGCGTTTAAAAGCTTTGGCGCACAAATCGTCGGGGGCACGTACACCGCCAGTGATGAATCGGGCGATGCCCGCGAGTTCACTCGCTTGCTGGCCGAGCGTTGTGCGCAGCTTGGCGCGCAATTGCTCATGAGCCACGATGTGCTGAGCTTGCATGCGGCGGGCGGCAGCATCGACTCTGTGCGCGTGCGCTCGCGCAGCACGGGGCTAGACCATGATCTGCATGGCGATGCGGTGGTGGTCGCCTGCGGCAGCTACAGCGCGCCACTTTTGCGCAGCGTGGGCGTGAATGTGCCGGTGTATCCGGGCAAGGGCTACAGCGTGACCTTGCCATTGCTCAAGCCCCAGGCTGCGCCGCTCGTCTCTACCATCGACGATGAAAAGAAAATCGCCATGACGCGCCTGGGCAACTTCCTGCGTGTGGCCGGCACAATTGAAGTGGGTGGCTACGACCTGTCGCTCGATACACCGCTGGCGCAAAAGCGCTGCGAGATGCTTTTGAAGCGCATTGAAACCATCCTCCCCGGCGTGGCCGACACGCGCACACCTGCGCAAGGCGGCAACCCGCAGTACTGGTGCGGCCTGCGCCCTGCCACGCCGACGAATATTCCCGTGATTGGCAAAACCAGCGTGGGCAAACTCTGGGTCAACACCGGCCACGGCACTTTAGGCTGGACGCATGGCGCAGGCTCGGGCAAAGCGATTGCTGAGCTGATTTCTGGACGCAAGCCTGAGATGCAGTTTGGATTTTTAGGCTGATAATTTGCTACTTAATTAATAGCATGCAGCGCAGTATAGATGCCGGCTAATTGCCGTTTTCAGCATATTTTTCACTTACCAAACACAAAGAGATTACTTCTTGCGCTGCACAATCAAATTGCGTTTGGCGTCTTCTGGGTAGGCAAAAGTAATCGCGCCGTTTTTAACTTGCCCCATCACCAGCATGTTGGCCGTGATGGCATCTTTATCGCTTTTAAAAGGCTTGTCGTAAGTGGCGACCACGCCATAGTACACGCGCGACATATTCTCTAGCGCGGCCTTGATGGCGGGGCCATTGGCATTGCCATCGCGCACGCCAAACATCGAATACATCAGGATGTACATCGCGTCATAGCCTTGCGCGGCTGCCATGGGCACAGGCATGCGCTTGGTTTGGTATTTGCGTGCAAAAGCAGATAGAAAGGCAGCGCGCCTCTCGTTACTCGGCTCTGCAATAAAGGTTTGCGCCATCAGTGCGCCTTCGGCTGCGTCCTTCGCGCCATCGATGAAGAAGGGGAAAGAAAGCGTCCATGCGCCGACTTGCGGCACTTTCCAACCAATGGCTTGCTTGGATTGCGCGATCACGGCATTTTCTGGCCCCACGGTGTAGCTGAACACCACCTCAGCGCCCGCCGCACGCGCGGTTTTCATCTCTTCACTCAAATCTTTCACACCGATGTCAAAACGCGCCACATGCACGGGCTTGATCTTTTTCGCATCCAGTGCTTTGAGCACATCTTGCAAACCCGCTTCGCCATAGCCGGTCTTGTCAGCAAAGATGGCGATTTTGGTCCAACCGCGTTTGACCAAATCATCCACCACAAAGGGCGCTTGAATCGCATCTTTGGCCGAGGTGCGGAAGATATAGCTTTGCGCGGCCGGAAATTTGGCAGTGAGCGGCGAGCCTGTAGCGCAGGGGATGATGAGGGGCAGTTGGGCTGTTTGAAAAGTATCGAGTGATTTCGCGGCCACACCCGTATTGCAAAAGCCCACTACGACGCTGACTTTCTCAGCGACCAAAGCCTGCGATTGCTTCAGGCCCTCATCGGGATTGCCTTTGTCATCTTTGATCACCAATTCCAGTGGCTTTCCCAAATAGCCACCTACGGCATTGATCTCGCCCACGGCCAGTTTGATGCCATTGAGCATCGGGTTGCCGAAATCCCCTGACGGCCCAGTGAACGGGCCGATCACGCCAATTTTGAATGTGCTTTGTGCCCACGTTGGCGCGGCCAACAATACGCAGGCCGTAAGCCCGCAAACCCAATGGTGTAAAGAGTGAACCTTCATGTCTACCTCACAGATACGTGCAGTTACAACGGCATAAGCTGCACCGATTGTGTGCGCGAAGCCAAGAAATCGCTCCTCGGGTTAATGAGTAGCTTCCTAGGCTCGTCAGCTAACTGTCAGTACCTACAACTTCAGTTTCAAGACTTTGGCAACAAGCCCAGCCGCTCAATCGTGGCGCGCTCTTGGGTGAAGGTGCGGGCGGCATAGCGTGAGTACTCCGCGCTGTCCATCCAGATCACGGGCTGGTGAAATTTATCAAACACTTCCAGCACTTTCGCGTCTTGACTGACTTTGAGCAACGCAGCTTCCAGCAGCTTAACCACCGCTGGATCCATGCCCTTGGGGCCACCGATGCCAAAGGGTGATTCAGAGATCGTGTCCCAGCCGCTCTCGCGCACGGTGGGCACATCGGGGAAGGCTTTGGTGCGCTTGCTGCCCAAGGTGGCCAAATAGCGCAACTTGCCCGATTGCACATGCGGAAAAAATTCGGTTGTGCCGCTCATCACCGGGATTTGATTGCCCAGAATCGCTTGCAAAATCTCAGCCGAGCCTTTGTAGGGAATCGGGTTGGTGGTGAACCCGGCTTTCGCGGCGAACTCCTCAAACGCCAAATGCGGCGTGGTGCCTGTGCCGGTATGGCCATAGTCGAGCTTGCCCGGATTGGCTTTGGCCCAAGCGACCATCTCTTTGATGGTTTTGAAAGGCGAATCCGCTGTCGCCGCAATACCGAAGGTGTAGCCCGTGACGCAGGCAATGTGCGTGAGATCGTTCACCGGATGAAAAGCCATTTTCTGCATGTGCGGCAGGCGGTACACACCGAGCGGCAATTGCGTGAGCGTGTAGCCATCGGGCTTGGCAGTCAGCATCGCTGTCGCGCCCAGCGTGCCGCCAGCACCAGGTTTGTTGTCGACAGTCACCGTAGCGCCACCCAAGGCGCGCCCCATCGCCTCGCCGATTGCGCGCACTGCGGCATCAGAAGCGCCACCGGCTGGCCAAGGGCAAATCAAACTGATCGGGCGCGAAGGAAATTTATCCTGCGCGCGCGCCCAAGGGCTCACGAGCGCAGGGGCTGCAATCAATGCGGCGGTTTTGGCGAGGGTTTGGCGGCGGGTGGTGTTCATGCAGGTCTCCATAGTTTGCGTACACCATGCATTAAATCTGTAGACTGCTCAGAGTAAAGTCATGTAATTACTACTTGCGCAAAATCGAAATTAGCACTACAATACTGGTTTTATATACAGAAATACGCATTTTCTCTTTTGTTATGTCTGCCAACGAAGTCACCTTTTTTCCTGAGTATGCGATTGAATCTACGCTTTTCATCGCGAATCTTCTGGCGCGTCCGAAAATTCATCAAGTACTCAAGATGCGCTATTTTGCTGACAAACTGCACCTAGAGCGCTATGGCTGGATGGCCAGCGGCGATCAATATACCGCCATGAAGAATGGACCCGTAGCTTCTCAAACTTATGACATGCTCAAAAGTGCGCGAGGGCAAGATATCTGGTCTTGGCGCGTATTGAGCACTGAGATTCAAGCCGCACTGCGCGTGGATGCGATCACGCATGAAATTACAGTGCTTCGTCAAGCCGACGAGGCAAAACTATCTGTCGCCGACATGCAATGCATGAAAGAGGCAATCGAAACATATGGCAGCTTAGACTTTGACCCATTAACCACAGCCAGTCACGATGCGGCATGGCAAAAAGCATGGGATGCCAAAGACGATGACGCAGGAGCTAACGAAATGAGTTTGTTGGATATCGCTGCCAGCCTGCCTCATGGTAAAGAAGTCTTAGCGCATATCCAAGCCTAATCCTGAGCATTGCGACATGTCGTTAGCCAATGCTTTTCCGGAAGATTTACGCGCTCTATCTGTGACTCGGCAAATAGTACCGGGTTCAGTGATTAAATTTGTGGCGCGCATGGATGATGGACAAGAGCAAGAAAAACGGTTTGTCGTTCTAGCGGTATCAGACAACACCATGACATGCGTCATCAACTCAGCCATCAATCCCTACATCGCTGAACGGCCACATTTGATGCAATGCCAAGTCAAAATGTCGCCTGAACAGAATCCATTCATGGATCATGAGTCGTACATTGATTGCTCCCGCATTCGAACTTATGCTTTCGGTAGTATTCAAAAGCAACTGATCACCAAGCCAGAATGGCTGCTGGGTGAAATCAACAATGCGCTACGCATTCAAATTCTCGCTGCATTGAAGGTCTCGCCCAATAAACCCGAGCCAGTCTCCACTTGCGTTCTGGCCTTAACACCCGCATGAGAAGACATCAAGTATTCGATGTGTTCACAGAGCAAGAAAATGCTTTTCAGCGTAGCGCACATACCAATCCAAGCAATCCGGATTTGCCATGGCATCTTTGTTCACTACTTTTTCTAGGGGTTGGCCGAGCATGATTTTTTTGATGGGCAGCTCCTGTTTTTTGCCACTCAGGGTGCGTGGGATTTGATCGACTTGTTGGAGGTCATTCGGAATGAAGCGCGGCGAGAGTTGCGTGCGGATCGCAGCGTGGATTTTTTCTTTGATGGAATCGCTCAGCATCAAACCTTCGCGCAACACCACAAAGAGCGGCATGAAACTGCTCCGCCCGAGGTATTCCAAATCCACCACCATGCTGTCGAGCACTTCGGGCAGGGCTTCTACTGCCGAATAAATCTCACTCGTGCCCATGCGCAGGCCTGCGCGATTGATCGTGGCATCACTGCGGCCATAGATGATGCAACCACCATCCGCGCCAATTTTGAGCCAATCGCCATGCCGCCACACGAGACGTTTTTCTCCTGCGGTATTCGTGGTGCTGTACATATCGAAGTAGCTCGACAGGTAGCGCGCATGCCCCGCATCGTTCCAAAAAAACAGGGGCATCGAGGGAATCGGCTGGGTGCAGACCAGCTCGCCCACTTCGCCATGCACGGCTTTTCCATCTTCATTCCACGCCTGGACTGCGCAGCCCAGCAAGCGGCATTGCATCTGGCCAGGGACTTGCGGCAACTCGCGGTGGCTGCCAATGAATGCGCCGCAAAAATCTGTACCACCCGAGATGTTGACGATGAAAATATCTTGCGTACCGATCTCGGAAAACGTACTGCTCATCCAGCGTTGCACATCTTCGGGCAATGGCGAGCCAGTCGAGCCGAGAGCCCTGACTTGTTGCAGATCATGACCTTGCGCTTGAATGGTGAGCGCGCTAATACCCGCCTTCATGCAGTTGCCCCAGTAGGCTGCCCCCGCACCAAAAAATGTGCAGCCGTGTCGCGCCACAAAGCGCCAGAGAACCCCCCAATCAGGCGCATCTTTGCTACCCGAAGGTGAGCCGTCGTAGATGCAAATCGTCGTGCCGGTAGCCAGCCCCGCCATCTGCGCATTCCACATCACCCAGCCGGTGGAGCTGTACCAGTGATAGCGCTCGCCCCATGAGTTGGGGTGGTAACTGCAACCAATATCGTTACCCAAGCATTTGAGCGCCAGCAGCGTGGTGATGATGCCGCCGTGGCCATGCACAATGGGCTTAGGCAGGCCGGTGGTGCCGCTGGAGTACACAATCCACAACGGATGATCAAAGGGCAGCGCCAGCGGCTCAAAAGTCTCAGTTATCAAGTCTTTTCGGCCAGTTGCCGATATAAAATCTAGCAAGTTTGCTATTAATTTAGGAGTTATGATATTCCCCCAAGGTGTGCGCAACAGCACCAAGTGCTGCACGCTCGGCAAACCCTCGCACATCTGCGCCACCGTTTGCGAGCGATCCAGCGCCTTGCCTGCGTAATGCACGCCATCCACCGCAATCAACACCTTAGGCTCAATTTGCTTGAAGCGATCAAGCACCGCAGGCGTGCCCATATCGGGTGCGCACACGCTCCACACCGCGCCAATACTCACGCAGGCCAAGCAGGCCACAATCGTCTCAGGAATATTCGGCATGTAGGCCGCCACACGATCCCCGCGCTCAACGCCCATCTCTTGCAAACTCACAGCCAGCGAGGCAACTTGTGCTTTGAGTTCTGGCCAGCAGAGTTCGCGCGCATGGCCCAGCTCATCTTCGCTGATGATGGCCGTCATACCCGCCGCATGCGCAGGCACGGCATGCCGGAGCACCTGCGCCGCGTAATTGAGCTGCGCGCCAGCAAACCAACGCGCCTGCGGCATGCGGTCATCGCCCAAGGCCGCGCTGTGCGGCGTAGGCGATTGCAATTCAAAGTAATCCCAAATCGATTGCCAAAACGCATCCAACTCTGTGACCGACCATTGCCACAGCGTATCGTAATTCTCAAAATGCAGGCCGCGCTCTTGAGCGAGCCAATCTTGATACAGACGAATTTGCGGGATAAAAGCAGGATCAGCGGCAGGCGCTACGGTGGGGGTCAAGGTCATTCACAAATCTTAAAGCGCAACCACAGAAGGATTCGTATGGATTTACCCCCAATCTCATTGCAAAGCGTCATGCAACTGCGCGTGCAGGCCAAATAACACATGGATTGGGCGAAGGGAAGCGGCGCATCATTCCGATTGTGGGCGGCACAGCGCTGCTCAACTCGCGCGGCTTGCAATTGAAGGGCCGTGTTATAGGGCTAAGCCCGGCATAGAATATGCGCAATATGCTATGAAATTAATAGCAACAAAGGTCTAAATCAAAGCATTCGGATTCCAACCCAGAAGCCCCGCCACCCAATTCATCGCTAGGCCTGCACCTGCGCAAGCTGCGGCTGCGGCGATCATGGCGAAGATGCCGATACGGTGCGTATCTTTCGCATTCGCAGAGCTGATGCTGCCCGGCCAGGCAAACAAAATCGCCGCCAGCGCACACACGCCGCCCAGCACGGCCGCTTGCGCAATCGAGCGGAGCGCTGCGAGCGGCGAGACGCTTGCGAGAATCGTGCCCAGCACGCTGCGCAAATCGCCTATCGCCAGCACCAGTTCTGCGATGATGCCAAACACCAAGCTGAACATCACCAGCAAGCACGAGCAAGCCGCACACAGCAGCGCATGCGCCAAAATTTGCGGCACGGCCAACGCCGCCACTCTTCTGTCGCGCAACGCCGCGTCTTGCGGAAAATAGCCCAGCGCTTGCAGCTCCACATAACGCAGCGCCACCGTGGGCGCATTGAGCAGCGCGAGCACCAGCGCGCACACCATCGGCGCGGCCTGCACCACCCAAATTGGCCACAGGCGCGAGAGAATCGTCTCAGCCTGCTCACGCAACGAAGCCGGTAGCACAATAAAAATCAAGATCGCTGCAATGAGCGAGAGGATCATCACAATCGGCACCGTCTCGCTCATCTCGCGCAGCAGCTCGCCCCACAAGCGCTGGCGAATTTGTGGCACGCGCCAGCAGCCGTGGTAGCGCCACAGGCCGCAAGCCGCCTGCCAGCGCACGCGCACCGGCGAGACCAGCAGCGCATTCACGCTGAGCTTTTGCGGTGCGACTTTGCTGGCGCTTGTCATGGCGAGTTTGGCGTTGGGGCAGTTGAAGTCGTCGGCGTAGCGTTCTTCACAAAGGTCGAAATCGGCCACGTTTTCTTCGCGCCATCGGTGATCGTGGCGGCATCTTGCGCGGCTGCGCGGCCAGCTTTAACCGCCGGCGGCACATCGCCCTTGATCTCATCAACCATTCGGCGCACATCTTGCGTGATCGCTTTCACATCATCGGCCGAGGCCTGCGCCTGCTTGAGTGTGGCCTGCGCTTTGTCCAGCGCAGTGGGCATTTGTTTTTCTAGCTCGCCCAATGAATTGCGCACTGAAATCGCTGCGGCCTCGGCCTGCGCCGTGATTTTGCGCACATCGCTCATCAGAGAAGCGCTGTCTTTATCCAGCCGCACCGCCACATTGCCTGCCGTATCGCCCATGGCCTTGAGCTGCCCGCTCATCGCCTCCATATTGGCCAGCACCGTGGTGACCGAGCTGCGAATGTCTTTGCGCATCTCCGCGGCTTCGCCCGTGAGCTTTTTGGTGTCATCCAAAATCGGCTCCATCTTGCCAATGGCCACCGCGAGCTTCTCCACTGCCACCTTCACCGTGCCCATCACATCATCGAGCTCATTGCCCACATCCATCGGCAGCAGCGCATCAGCAGCGAGCCGCTGGGCCTGCCTGTCGCCCGGCAACACATCGATGAACTTGCCGCCGAGGGGCCCATCGC
>JAYVJQ010000489.1:0-3007 GCA_043769055.1 Allobrachymonas sp. | reverse complement strand
AAGCTGTATGCCGATGGGCTGCAAGCGCAGTTTGGCCAGCGTCCGCTGATCTATTTCACAAATGGCTTTGAGCATTGGCTTTGGGATGATCTGAATTACCCGCCGCGCCCGGTTCAAGGATTTCATAAAAAAGATGAGTTGCAGCTCTTGGTGCAGCGGCGTATCTCGACCAAAGCTTTGGCGAGCCTGCCCATCAAAGCAGAAATTGTGGAGCGGCATTATCAGCAGCGGGCGATTCGCCGCATTGGCGAAACTTTTGAGAAAGACAGGCAGCGCAAAGCCTTGGTGGTGATGGCCACGGGCGCTGGCAAAACGCGCACAGTGATTGCGCTGGTGGAGCTTCTGCAGCGAGCGAATTGGGCCAAGCGGGTGTTGTTTTTGGCAGATCGCGTGGCGCTGGTGAATCAAGCGGCCAATGCTTTCAAACTACACCTGCCTGATGCAGCGGCGGTGAATTTGGTGACGGAGAAAGAAACCGAAGGTCGCGTCTACGTTTGCACTTACCCGACGATGATGGAGCTGATCAACGAGACCAACAATGGCGAGCGCCGCTTTGGCATAGGGCATTTTGATTTGATCATTGTGGATGAGGCACACCGTTCGATTTACCAAAAATACCGCGCGATTTTTGCTTACTTTGATGCGCTCTTGGTGGGTTTGACGGCTACACCCAAAGACGAGATTGACCGCAACACCTATGGCCTGTTTGACTTAGAAAATGGTGTGCCCACCGATGCCTATGGGCTAGAAGATGCCATTGCCGAAGGCTATTTGGTGCCGCCGCGAGCGGTTTCGGTGCCGCTGAAGTTTCAGCGCGAAGGTATTCGCTACGCCGAACTCAGCGAAGATGAGCGCGAGCAATGGGATGCGCTGGATTGGGATGATACGGAAGGCCGCGCCCCAGATGAAGTGGGCGCAGAAGCGGTGAACAAATGGCTCTTCAACACTGATACGGTAGACAAAGTGCTGGAGCTGCTCATGATGCGCGGCCTCAAAGTGGCGGGCGGCGATCGATTGGGTAAAACCATTGTGTTTGCCAAAAACACTGCGCATGCTCAATTCATTGCAAAGCGCTTCGATGTGAATTACCCGCAGTATGCAGGCCAATTTGCTCGTTTGATCACCTATCAAACGGAGTATGCACAGAGCTTGATTGACGATTTCTCGCAGAAAGAAAAATCGCCACACATCGCCATTTCAGTGGATATGCTGGATACGGGCATTGATGTGCCTGAAGTGCTGAATCTGGTGTTCTTTAAGATCGTGCGCTCCAAGGCGAAGTTCTGGCAAATGATCGGGCGCGGCACGCGGCTTTGCAAGGATTTGCTCGGGCCCGGGCAAGACAAGCAAGAGTTTCAAATTTTTGACTTCTGCCAAAACTTAGAGTTTTTCAGCCAGAACTTGGAAGGCAGCCAAGGCTCGGTCGCTGAGCCCCTGAGCCAAAGAACCTTCAAGGCGCGGCTGGAGTTGCTGGCTGTGTTGGATGAACAATTGGCGCAAGACAGTAGCGGCCATGGCAATCAAGTCAATGAAGCAAGAGCAAGTTATGGCTTGACCGAAGCCTCCATCCGCGCCGATACCGCAGCGCATTTGCATTCCATTGTTGCAGGCATGCAGCTTGATAACTTTGTGGTGCGCCCTCAGCGCCGTTGGGTGCAGGCTTGGAGCGAGGCCACAGCTTGGCATAGCGTGAGCCGGGAGCAACTGGCCGAGCTTGCGCAGCATGTATCTGGCCTGCCCAGCGCAGTGCGCGATGACGACGAAGATGCCAAGCGCTTTGATTTACTGATGCTGCGCACACAGCTGGGCAATATGCGTGGCGATATAGGCTACGCTCGCCTACGCGATCAAGTGCGCTCGCTGGCCGATGCGCTGAGCGAGCTGGGCAGTATTCCTGATGTGCAGCGGCGTATGGTGCTGATTGAGTCAATAGCTGGCGAAGAATGGTGGCAAGACGTGACGCTGCCGATGCTGGAGCAAGCACGCAGGCATTTGCGTGGGCTGATCCGGCTGCTGGAGACGGTGCGCCGCAAAGTGATCTATACCGACTTCGCGGATCAAGTCGGAGAAATCACTGAAGTCGCGCTGCAATTAGGCGGTGCTGCCGGTGATTTTGAGCGGTTTCGTATGAAAGTGCGCGTATTTTTACGAGAGCATGAGAGCCACATTACCCTGCACAAACTGCGCCGCAATCTGCCACTCACCGCCACCGATTTGTCTGAACTGGAGCGCCTGCTCCTGGGTAGCGGCACGGCCACGGCGCAAGATGTGCAGCGCGCAAGCCAAGAGGCCGAGGGACTGGGCTTGTTTGTGCGCTCCTTGATCGGGCTCGATCGCTCAGCTGCAACCCAAGCTCTCAATGGATTTACCAGCGGAAAATTGCTCAGCAGCAATCAGCTGGAATTTGTGAATCTGATTGTGACGCACCTCACCGAGCGCGGCATCGTCAACGCCGCTCTACTTTACGAGCCACCATTTACAAGCTATGCACCACAAGGCCCGGATGTGTTGTTTACCACGGCGCAGGTGGATGAATTGTTTGGGGTGCTGGACGATATCAGAGCTACGGCATTGGCTGCTTGATTGCAATCAACTTCAAGCCCGAAATTTCGAAGTAATCGGATAGCGCCAATCCTTGCCAAAGCTGCGATGCGTCACGCGAATGCCGACGGGGGCTTGGCGGCGTTTGTATTCGTTGATTTTGATGAGGCGGGTGACGCGCTCCACATCTTCTCGGGCAAAGCCGGCGGCAATGATGCTTTCGATGCTTTGGTCGTTTTCCATGTAGCGCTCTAAGATCGCGTCGAGCACGTCATACGGCGGCAAACTGTCTTGATCTTTTTGATCGGCGCGCAGCTCGGCGCTAGGTGGACGGGTGATGATGCGCTCGGGAATGGGGCTTGCGCCGTTGCCATACGGATCGTTTAAATTGCGCCAGCGGCATAGTTCAAACACCGTGGTTTTGGCCACATCTTTGATCACCGCAAAGCCGCCTGCCATATCGCCA
>JAYVJQ010000488.1:0-5411 GCA_043769055.1 Allobrachymonas sp. | reverse complement strand
GCTGCATGGCACGGGGGCGAGTTTGCATACTTGGGATGGCTGGGCGGCGGAGCTGGCTCAAACGCGGCGGGTGATTCGCTTTGATTTGCCGGGGTTTGGGCTGACGGGGCCTTACTCCGGGGCTTGGTTGCAAGAGGATGGCGGACGGTATTCGCTGGTGAATTACGCGAAATTTGTGACGGCGACTTTGGATGCGCTGGGTGTGACGCAGCCGGTGGTGTTGGCGGGCAATTCTTTGGGCGGCACGATTGCTTGGGAGACGGTGGATTATTTGCGCGCTTCTGCGCCGCAACGGGTGGCCAAGCTGATTTTGGTGGACTCCGCAGGCTATGACTTCAAGGCGATCGATATGCCGATGGCTTTTGAGGCGGCGCAGGTGGCGCTGCTTGCGCCGATCACGGAGAACACCTTGCCGCGCTGGCTGATTGCGCGCGATGTGCGCAGCGTGTATGGGCAGCCTGATTTGGTGACGAAAGAGTTGGTGGACCGCTACTTTGATTTGGCGCTGCGAGAGGGCAACCGCCGCGCGCTGGGCCTGCGCATGCGCGAGCCGCGTGCTATTGCAATCGAGCGGATTGCGCAAATCAAGCAGCCCACGCTGATCATCTGGGGCGGGCAGGATCGCTTGATTCCGCCATCGAACGCAGCGCTTTTTGCGAAAGACATCAAGGGCTCGAAGCTGGTGATGTTCGACAAATTAGGCCATGTGCCGCATGAGGAAGATGCGGTGCAAACGGTGGCTGCGGTGCAAGCGTTTTTAGCTGCTCAATGATCATTTTTTAAAACAAAACTGGCACTTTGCCGGCATAAATAATGCGTGGAGTGCTATTATAAATATAGCAGACTCGTCTGCTGACCTAGCGCGCTCCCGCAGCTTCAAGCATGCGCACCATGGCGCTGTAGTTCTTTTGGCGGGCGAGCGCTAGAGGCGTGTTGCCGGCGCGGTCGGCCAATTGCAAATTAGCGCCGGCCTTGATCAGCGCTTCGAGCGTGGCTTGATGGCGTTTGCCGCCGTCGCCCAAGACGATGGATTCGATCACGGCGGTCCAGTGCAGGTTGTTCACATGATCGAGCGGTGCGCCGGCGGCAATCAGCTGGCGCACCACGCCGTCATGCCCCAAATGTGCTGCGGTAATCAGGGCGCTGCCATCGTAGCGGCTGGTGATGAGTTTGGCGCTGGCACCCAGCTCAATCAAAACGCGCAGGGTCTCTTCATCATCGGCCACGGAGGCGATGGTGATGCCGTCGTAGCGGTCGTTCTCCAGCAAGTTGATGTTAGCGCCCGCTTTCACCAGAGCCTTGATTGCCTCGCGCTGCTTGGCAAACACAGCAACGTGCAGGGGCGTGCGGCCATAACTGTCGCGGGCATTCAGATCGGCCTTGGGATCGGTTTTTTTGGCGGCTTCAATGGCGGCAAGGTTTCCGCGATGCGCGGCGGCATGCAGAGAGCTGAATCGTGCAATTTCTTGCGCACTGGGCGGAACTTGGGCGAACGCGGCGCTTGAGTCGAGCAGTGCGAAGGTGCTGAAGAGTGTGAGCGCGAGTGCTGCGCCGAGGCGAGATGGCATGGCTTGTCTCTGTGATTGTGGTGTTGGGCGGTTGGATGCTTGGGCCGACACCAGAGTTCCATGCAAGAGGTTAGTGTCGCGTCACGCCTGAAATGCCGCTATTTCGCTTGCCCTTGCTGCACATAGCGTCGTTGCAAAACTTGCCCATGCATTGAGCATGAGCTGCGTTTTGCGCCTAGCTCTGCGCACCAATGGCTACGCGACATACCGGCATTTCTGGGGCGAGGTACTAGCGGCTACCTATGCAGGCTCGCAGCGCAAACTGCGGCGTGCAGCTTCTAAGGCTTCTTTGTCGCGTGCGTAATTGGTGGCCAATGTGCGCATGAGAAGGAGGACGCGCGGGCTGGGGGATTGGATGATTTGGGTGTTGGCATCTAGGCCGGTGGGCGTGGCTTGGTCGCTGGCTTTGAGCAAGATTTGCACGGGCTTGCCGGCGGCTTGGCGGTCGTTGATGGCGAAGAAATTGTCTGAGTTGGCGGCGTACAGCGCGATGGACCAATACGCCGGGGCTTGAATCGGATGCGCCGAGATGCGCGCAGGGCGCTGGCTCAAATCGAGCGAGCAAATGCTGTAGAGCAGATCGGGGCTGGGCATGACGACTTGGCGGGAGGCGTGGGTGGTCATGGCGGGGAAAACCGCTAAGTTGCTGGGTGAGGATTGCGCGGCGGGTGGTGCATCGGCAGGTGCGGCGATTTTATGAACGCGCTGCATGATGACGCGGGGCAGCGCCCAGATGCTGGCGTAGTAAACGGCGAAGGCCAGAGCGATCCAAGCAGCGATGGCAGGCAGGCGTGTTTTCATGCGCATTCTCCGATGCGCGTGATGCTGGGCGCTTGCAGCTTTTCTGGCGATTGCGCAAGCGCTGGCTGCGGGTTGTACAGGCGCAGGGTGAGCACGAGGCCGGTGGCGGGTTTGTTGCCCGGTGTGGGCAGATGCCATTCGGGGGCGCTCATCTCTGGGCCGGTTTCCATAGTGAACTTTTGGGTTGTTACTGGCTGCTCGCCGGCTATTTTATTATGTTGTTCGCTATTGAAACTGTAGCGTCCGCTGGGCACGGTGAAGAGAAAATAATCATCGGCGTAGGCGGTGACGCTCCACCAGCGGGCGGCGGGCACGCTGCCTGCAATGCGGTATTTGCAACTGGCGCGCAGGCGCTGGCCAGCGCTGTCTTCTTTTGCCATGTAGTACATCGTCTCTTGCCGATTGAGCGCGAGCAAACCCGCCACGGCAACTTGCGCACGCAAGAGTGCGCCAGAATCTGCGCTGCCAGTCAGTGTGCTGGCGCGCCAAGGGCCGGCTTGCACAGTCGATGCATCGCCGGCTTTGCGCACCAGCACCCAAGCGGCAACGAGGCCGACTGCAACTGCGGAGATGACGAAGAGGTTGCGGGTGAGCCAAGGGCGCATTTCTTTGCTCTCTATAAACGCTTCAAGAAACTGGGGCCGGGATGCTCATCGCCTAAATCTGTGCCAACTTCTTTGGCAACCAAGGCATTGAGCTGGGTGTTGAGCTTCATGATGAGGGCTTGGGTGGGCGGCGTGATTTTGGCCGCGAGGTTGTTGGCTTCTTGCGGATCGGCGCTGATGTCATACAGCTCAAGCTGGTTGTGCTTAACGAGTGTTTGCCAATCGGTGGGCGTGTGGTGCTGGGCGGGCTGGAAGTAGCGGGCGAATTTGTATTGGCCCGTGTGTATGCCGCGAAAGAAGGCGGGGTTGCTGCGCTTGCTTAAGGGTTGGCCGAATGAGGCCAAGGCTTTCAGGGGCAGGAAGCGGTCTGCGTTGATACCGCTTTGCGCCACTTTGTAGACAAATTCGCTGTCGATGTAATGCAAGGTGTTGTAGTTGTAGAGTGCGCCGCGAGCTGTGCGCTCGGTTTGCGCATCAGCTTTGGCCACAGCAGCGGCCACGCTCACGCCGGCGAGCTGCGGATACAGCTCTTGAATCTTTTTGGGCTGCACGCCAGCCATCTCAAGAATGGTGGGCACGAGATCGACCGCGCTTGATAAGGCGGCAGTTTGGTGGCCATGCCGCGCATCGGGGTGGCGCACGATGAAGGGCACGCGCACATTCTCTTGATACATGAACGGGCCTTTTTGCCGCAGCCCTTGCGCGCCTGCCATCTCGCCATGATCGGCCGTGAAGATGACAATGGTGTTGTCTGCTTGGCCGCTGGCTTGCAGCGCATCGAGCAGGGTCAGGAGGTGGCTATCGACATCGCGCAGGCAATTGAAATAGTAGCTTTGATAGGCTTTCCAAGCTTCTTCGGTGGCGGGCACTTTGCCGAAGGCGAAGTTGCAAAAATCACTGTAGTTGGCATGTGCCCAGGGCTTGCTTTTTAAATCGGCTTTGTGGTTGGCGGGCAGGGGCAGATCCCAGAGCTTGTCATACGGCTTGCTCAGAGGCGCAGGCGCTAAGGGCGAGAGATAGTCGCGGTGAACGCGGCTTTTGACCTGCGCCTGCCCGCTGGCGTAATACATCACATCGTGTGGGTTGACGAAATTCACCGCGAGAAACCACGGCTTGTTTGCGCCCAAAGCCTTGCCCTTGGTGTGCAGCCAGGTAGAGGCTTCGCTGGCGATTTGGCCATCGAATTTGAAGCCCGTCCAGGTGGAGCCGTGCGGGTCGCCATCGAAATTGAAATCTGAAAAGCCGAAGGGCTCTAGCGCATCAACGGCGCTGGGATAGCGGCCATAGGTCAGCTCGTAATGCGCACGCAGCTCCGAGAGATGCCATTTGCCTTTGTAGGCGGTGTAGTAGCCGTTGGCTCGCAAATAGTGGCCTAAGCTGGGCATGGCGGCGGGGATTTGCGGCTCGGGGTACACGCCCAGATTGACCGTCATGCGGGTGTGCTGCGTGTGTTGGCCGAAATAGAGATTGGAGCGCGAGGGGCTGCAAGGCGTGGTGTTGACCTGATGTTGCGTGAAGGTGCTGCCGCGCTCGCGCAGGCGATCATGGCCGGGCAGGGGCAGTGCTGCGGGCAGATCGAAGCGCTCTTGATCGGTCATCACCAGCAAGATGTTGAGGCCCTTGGCGCTTTGGCGGCCAGCGGGGAGTTGGGGCACTTTGCGCTCTTGCAGCTTGGGCGGCTGCGCGAGCCACCAGCCCGCGCCGATGCCAGCAGCGCCTGCTGCTGCGCCAGCGGCGATGATGCGGCGGCGGTTGGATTTGCTGGACGACGAAAAAGAAAGCGGTGTGACCATGGCGAAGCCTTCAGGAAGGCTTGATTGGAGCGCAGCACACCGAGGTGCTCAAGGGGAGAAGCCCGAGAATTGTCTCCGCCGCGTCACTGGGGCGGCTGCAACAGTGCCATTAGAAAACAAAAGCTTTACTGTGCAGCCAGCCGCTGCGCGCCGAAGATGACTTGATCGACCACGGCTTTGACTTTTGCCAGCGTGGCCTCGTCTTTTAAATGGCCTTGCGCATCGAAGGCATCGCCCGCTTTGCCCAACGCGAATTGCTGGGGCGCGAGCCAGCATTGGAGGTTGCGCAGCAATGGCGCGAGATGATCCAAGCTGCGCAGGCCGCCCATCATGCCGGGGGAGGCGGAGAGCATGCCCACCACTTTGCCTGCGAAGGGCTTGATGCCACTCTTCCAATTTTGCGCTTCGTCTTCGCTGCACTCCGTGCCGGCCTTGGCGGGGCTGCTGGCCCAATCGATGGTGTTTTTGAGTAGCGCGGTGTAGCTGCCGTTGTATTCGGGGCTGGCGATGATCCAGCCGGCGTGTGCATGCATCATTTCTTTTAAGCGGATTACAGCGCCGGGCGTGCCGCGTGCCTCTAAATCGGCGTTGTAGAGTGGGATGCTCAAGTCGCTCAGCTCGATGTAGGTGGGCCTGCAATCGGC
>JAYVJQ010000487.1:0-8112 GCA_043769055.1 Allobrachymonas sp. | reverse complement strand
CGGCGATCATCGCTTAATGTGAAGCATTCAAGGAGCTTTTTAAAAACGCATAACAACGCTGCCATGTTTATGACCGCTATCTACGCGTCGATGCGCATCAATAGCATGCTGGAATCAGTACCTTTTCACCGTGTGCAAGCTTAGCTCTTCGATAGAAATCCAGCATAGTTGCTCCTCCGAAGTTGAGCGCACAAGCTTGCTGAAAACTCAAATTCTTTGCTTTAATTGCTACAGCACCGTTTGCCTTGATGCATTTGTACTGCGCATGACATCCCAAAATCAAAACTAGGATAGGTACGACATGATCACCCACTTGAAATGACTTCACGGCTGTGCCAATAGCCTCTACTTCGCCAGAAAGTTCACATCCAAATATCGGTTTCTGGGTTGTAGAAAAGCAAAAGCTAGTCGCGCAAACAAGCGAAATCCATGGGGCATTTCCAAGCTATGCATCCTCCAATCCGCTGTTCTAACCGTGCTAGCGTGAATGCAATCAACAGTTCGTCAGTTTTTGGGGTGGGTTTCGGAATATCAACAATCGCTAGGACTTCTGGTGATCCGTAGAGTGTGCAAATGATTACCTTCATCATTCGTCGATTTTTACAGTACAACGAACTAGCAGCCCTAATGAGCTGCTATTCATCTTAATACGCTGAGAATCAAAGGCCGGTCAGATTGCAATTAAGGGTGCGTCGTACCAAACCACTGTCAAAATAGGTGACAACCAACAAATCCTGTGTATCAGGAAATACATTGACAGATAAATCGGCTTTTGTCACGCGATTGCGTGCAGACGAGCCGCTGAGATTCCAGTCCAAAATACCAAACATAAGTTTGACGCTCGGTTCAGATGTGGTGTTTTGATACAGCCCACCGTCAGCTGCGCCGTTGACACTGGGCTCATACAGCACACCATTGTGGGTGTACTCAATTCCACCATTTACGAGATAACGTATCTGACAAGTTTGGGTAGAGATGATCGGATCATTGCCTGTCAGACGCTTTCCAGCTAGACAACTGCTCCAGTTGGAAGAGCTAATTAAGAATGCAGATGCTGGGCAAGCCAATATGTCTGCCCTTGTTGCAATATCCGATGCGGGAGGTGTAGTCGCCACGGTTCCACTTGCCGTTGCTACATCACAAATCGTTTGATTTGGTGCAGTGCGGCATAGCTGGTAGCTGAAAGCATAAGCGCCAGCGCTCGTGCCAGCAGCAACTGTGACGACACCCGTGTTCGTATTCAAGCTAATTGAACCTGCTGTAGGTGAAGCACTGGTGCGGGTAACTGCCGCGATAGTCGCATTTGTACCTAATACAGCTGCCGTGGTCGTTCCGTTGATGGTGACTGTGTCGTTGATCTGCACAGCTGTTGTGCTGCCGCCTGTAGCGGATTGAATGGCGGGGAAAGTATCGGCCACCGCATTGGCGTTGTTGACTGGATTCTGTGTTGGATCAGGCACTGTCCCTGCATTCCCGCCTCCACCGCCACATGCAGCAAGAGTGGCAACCAGCGCTAAGGCACTTGCCCAGCGCAGCACGCTTGTATTGAATTTAAGTGTCGTTTTCATCATGAGTTTCTCTCAGTTAAAAATTTGTGTATAAAAGATTATTTGCGCAGCGTGCTGACTTTGCATTTTTTCCCGCGAAACAAGTTCGTCAAATGCTGTTTGCGCGCTTGCGCCTGCGCTCTAAGCTGGGATTGATCCAGCGTGTTAGGCTGCTGCACAGCGCCAGCTGAGCTGATGAGCCGTCCAAATAGATTAGCGATCTGCGCAACTTCACCCGAGCGTGTTTCGCGGGCAGCTTCTTGCATCACGCGGCTCGCATCTTTTTGGGAGTTTTGGGCGTTGGCAGAGCTAGGTGCATGGGTGGTGAGCACAGCATCCATTTGCTTGATGTTGTCGTAGAGAGCTTGGCAGCTCATCTCATCATCGCCCAATTCCTCCACAACAATGGGCTGTGCTCGTGCATGAAAGCCAGCGCTAGCCAGAAAAATTGCGCTGATGAATGCTAGGGTGCAGCGTGTGTAGTGCATGCAATCGAATCTTTCTTGAAAAACTTTTGAATGAGACGTATCAAATAACAGTGCGGCACTTGGGGCTTTCCTGTTGCGATTAGATAGTGTCTTTGCGCACTGCAAAGCAAACAACCCGACCCGCGTAGGGTCTGTGCTGCAATTTGTATAGCAAAGGCAGTATTCGTGAGGAAATTCACGCATTGAATACCCTACCTAGGTAGGGATTACTGCGCGAGCAGTGCCTTGGAATGATTCAATCCGCTTTGTGAAGCAAGTACAAATAGCGTTCATTTAAAAATCGCGATGTGACACGCTCAGATTGCGACCACAATACCTATTAACAAGGAGAAGCTGTGCCCTCAAATAACTATGCCCTCATCTGCGACGACCATCCTTTGGTCGGGCGTGGCTTGATTGAATTACTCAAAGAGCATCCCCACATTACTTCGAGCGTTTGCACAGCCTCTGAAATGGAATGCCTGCGCTACATATCTCACCACGGCGCGCCGCGTATTGCGATTGTGGATTTTTGGCTAACTAATGATGCATCGGAGGTTTTAATCAAAAGGCTACTTTGCGATTGGCCTGCTCTGCCGATTCTTATGATGAGCGCCGATGATGATCCTTTGGTGCAAGTCAAATGTCAGCAGTGGGGAGCAAAGGGCTTTATCAGCAAGCAAACCTCGCCGGGCGTAATTAGGGAGGCAGTAACTACAGTGATCGAGGGGCTAGGTTGGTTCATGCCGCTCGATGATATGGCGACTACATCGAGCATTCGCAAAAATCAATGGCCGATTTCAGCGCGCGAGTTGCGTTTGACACCAAGACAGGGTCAAATTTTGGGGATGATACTTGAAGGCCTGCCCAACAAACGAATTGCTCAGGCTCTAAATTTGACCGAGGCCACAGTGAAAGAGCATGTGACTGGTGTATTGCAGAAGTTGCAGGTCAAAACACGAGTCGAGGCGATTGCCCAGCTCAAAAATCGCAGCTTCCAAGCTTGGTGATACCTTGATGCTCAAAAGTATTTTTAATCGCATCCCTTTGCCCGGCCTACTGGGCGAATATGCGCAGCTGATGAGGCCACCTACCGACATCAGCCCAGAAAAGCATGCGCAGTTGCTCAAGATGTCGCATGAGCGCATGGTGTACGGCTTCACGGCAATGCCCATCATCGCAACACTTGCTGCATTTTTCTATGGCAGTCAACACGATATGCGGCTCATGGGGCTGTGGGCATTGGGGTATTGCATTGCCTACTTTTTCAGCAAGCAACGCATCGCGCAATTTGACTCTGACATGCGCGAAATGGATGGCCATGCCCTCATGGCACTTTGGGTGCCTCGGCTCAAGCGAGTAGCCACTTTGCATGGCTTGGCACTGTGCGCGCCCTTTGTAATCTCGGCGCATGAGCCCAATTACGAATTCAATACGCTTTGGTATCTCGTTATTGCAGCCATCGTGGCCAGCAATGCAGCGCATCAAACGCCCGTGCTCGATATCTTTGTACGATTTTTCAATTGCTCATGGAATGTGGCAACGCTGTTGTCTTTTGTGGCCTATCCTAATCACTGGTATTACATCACCCCAATGATTTTGATGTTCACGGGGGCCAATTATCGGCATGCGCTGATGGCGCATAAGTTTTTTCTACAGCAAGTGCGCTTAGAGGAGAGCAGTACCAAATTAGCCGAGCAATTCAAGGTGGCAAAAAATGCTGCAGAAGATGCACTCCAAGCGAAGAATCGATTCTTAGCCACCGCCAGCCATGATCTGCGTCAACCCGTTCATGCGATGGCGATGCTGATTGAGGCCATTTCGCACCGCAACCAAGATGCTTCACTCGCGCCTGCGCTGGCAGATCTACGCTCTAGTCTGCGTTCCATGAACTTGATGTTCAATTCACTACTTGATTTATCCAAACTGGAATCAGGTGTGATCGCTGTCGAGAGAAAGCCGGTTCACTTGCAAGCCTTACTGCGTGAAATTGCAGCACTCTTTGAGCATGAGGCAAGAGATCGCGCGCTGCAATTGCGCCTGCACTTGCCTGCACAAGCCGCCATCGCGCTCACCGATGCTAACCTGCTGCGCCAAGTGGTTCTCAATTTGATGCAAAACGCATTGCGCTATACCCCAAGCGGCGGTGTACTGCTAGCACTGAGGCGCAGAGGGCGGCATTGGCAAGTCGAGGTCTGCGACACGGGAATTGGCGTGGCTGAGGATGAGCAGTCTGATATTTACCTGCCTTACTTTCGTCACGAGCATGCTTGGGATGTCAAATCAGAAGGGCATGGCTTGGGCTTAGCCGTGGTGGCGCGTTGTGCTTTGCTCTTGAAATCATCGGTGGGAATGAAATCGCGGCTGGGGCGTGGCTCGCGCTTTTGGATTGTCGTGCCCAGCGTGCCATCCTCGTCGATTGGGCTGGCAATCGGCTCTGTATTGCCGCACATGGCTCAAGAAATGAATGCCTTGCCCCCCATCAATCAGGGTCAATGTTTGATTGTGGAGGATGATCCGCAAGTCAGCCGTGCATGGCTGCTGTTGATGCAATCGTGGGGGGTCGATACACGCATCGTGACCAATTCTGCCGAGGCGATGGTTTGTTTAAAAAAAGGTTTTTCGCCTCAAGTGATCTTGTGTGATGAGCGGCTGCGCGCTGGCGAAAGTGGCTTTGATCTGTTGAAAGTCTTACTTGATCGCTTGCCGCAAGCAAAGGGAGCGATGGTCAGCGGAGAGTTCAACTCACCGGCGCTGCGGCAAGCAGAAGACGAAGGCTACTTGGTTTTTCGTAAACCGGTGGAGATTCATCTGATCCATGATGTGCTCAATCGTTGGCTGTCTGACTCTAACTCATCGGTGCAAAATTGCACCAACAAGCTTCATCACGCTCTGTGATGGTGCGAATGCTGCCTACGTATTGAACTGGCAGTTTTCGCCTTGAGCATCTGGCGAAAAGAGAAGTTGGCCTGAATTTTGCACTGGGTAAGGCATGAGCCTCGCCAAGCCAGTCAGGGAAACTGAATTATCTGCAGCCTACAAGCTGCGGATCGTTGTGGTTGCGCCTGAAAGTTTGAGCCCGGATGTGAGTGATGAGCATGCCGCCCAAGAGGCCGTGCGCAGCCGTGAGCTGCGCATTGGTCTGCTAGAGGGCGGCTACAACCTGATTGCGGTGCTGCCTGCTGACAGCTTTTTAGAGCAGCGCATCAGCCAGTTGCAGCCCGACATGATCATCGTGGATGCGGAGAGCGATGCCAGAGATGCGCTGGAGCATGTGGTGGTGGCCACGCGCGATGAGCGCCGCCCGATTGTGCTGTTTACTCAGGACAACGACACCACGCATGTGAAAGATGCAGTGGCCGCGGGTGTCAACGCTTATATCGTGGCGGGCCTCGCGCCCGAGCGCATCCGCCCGATCCTCGATGTGGCGATGGCGCGCTTTGAGCATGAGCAAGGTCTGCGGCAAGAGCTTCAATCGGCCAAGAGCGAGTTGCAAGAGCGCAAAACGATTGATCGCGCCAAAGGCTTGCTGATGCAGCGCCAGGGCCTGACCGAGCAGCAAGCCTATGAAAAGCTCAGAAAGAGTGCGATGGACAAGGGCTTGAAGCTCGCTGATGTAGCGCAGCGGATGCTGGATGTGGCAGATTTATTAGGCTAAATCGACGGGTAGCCGGCATTGAATCTATGTAGTTTGCTATCATTTTAATACTTGATCAATTAACACAGCATCAATTGGCACGATTTTCGCTAAGTAATACCTAAGAGCCAAAGTTGGCTCATGATGCACTGAACTGCGCAATGGCGTGCAGTTTTCGCATCAAAGAACGAAGGCGTTCTTGGAATCTATCGCGTGCAGATTTGCGCAGCGATAGGGTACCCAAGAGCGCCTTTTTTGTTGTCTATTTTTCAACTGAGATATTCGCCATGCAAACTACTCATTCCGGTTCTTTGAAATTCAGTCGCCGCAAAGCGCTGCAAATTGGTGCAGTCAGCGCTGCTGGCATCACGCCTGCGCTGCGTAGCCTCGTGTATGCACAAGGCTCGGATGCGCCCGAGAAGAAAGAAGTGAAGATTGGTTTTATTCCGCTCACCGATTGCGCCAGCATCGTGATGGCTTCGGTCTTGGGCATTGATCAGAAATACGGTGTGAAGATCATTCCGACCAAAGAGGCGAGCTGGGCCAGCGTGCGCGACAAGCTGCTCTCAGGCGAGAACGACATGACCCACCTGCTCTATGGCATGGCCTATGGCATCCAAATGGGCATTGGTGGGCCTAAGCGCGACATGAATGTGCTGATGACGCTGAACCACAATGGCCAAGGCTTCACGCTATCTAAGAAGCTGGCCGATAAGGGCGCAACTGATTTGGCGGGCTTGGCCAAGCTGATGCAAACCGAGAAGCGCGAATACACCTTTGCGCAAACCTTTCCCACCGGCACGCATGCGATGTGGTTGTATTACTGGCTGGCCTCGGGCGGGATTGATCCGGTCAAAGGCGCGAAAGTCATCACCGTGCCGCCGCCTCAGATGGTGGCCAATATGCGCGTCGGCAATATGGATGGTTATTGTGTGGGTGAGCCTTGGAATCACCGCGCGATTGCAGATGGCATCGGCGTATCACCGGCCACCACGCAAGATGTGTGGAAGGATCACCCCGAAAAAGTGCTGGGCGTCACTGCTGATTTCGCCAAGAAGAACCCCAACACCTGCCGCGCAGTGACTGCGGCGATCATTGAAGCCGGCAAATGGATTGATGCCAGCTTGCAAAACAAAAACAAAATGGCCGAGACGATTGCTGACAAATCCTATGTGAACACCAGCGTGGATGTGATCAACCAACGCATCTTAGGCCGCTACCAAAATGGTATGGGCAAAACATGGGATGACCCCAACCACATGAAATTCTTCAACGATGGCAGCGTACCCTTCCCTTATCTGAGTGACGGTATGTGGTTCCTCACGCAGCACAAGCGCTGGGGTTTGCTCAAAGACCATCCCAATTATTTAGAAGTGGCCAAACAAGTCAATCGCTTGGACATTTACCGCCAAGCCGCAACAGCCGCCAAGGTAAGCGTGCCCAAGAGCGACATGCGCTCCTCCAAGATGATTGATGGCATCACATGGGATGGCAGCAATCCAGCCAAGTATGCCGATGGCTTCAAGCTCAAAGCCTAAACCCCAAGGAGAAGCTCATGGTTGCCGCAGTTTTTCACAATCCTCTGCCCGATACGGCCATCACCAGCGCGCCTGTCAAGCGCGCTGCGAGCAATACCAATACTATCAATTCAGGAGCACTCCGCGCAGAATCCATGCCGGCTACTCTCTCAAAAAGTCTTAAAAATGACAGCTTGAAGATGCCTTTTGACTGGCGCGACCTGTGGCTCAAAGTCGTGCCACCGATTCTGGGCATGGCCTTGCTGGTGGGTATTTGGCAAATCATCGCCATGAGCAGCAAAGGCGCATTCCCTACGCCCTTCGCTACCGCCGTTCAGGCGGTGGATATTTTCTCCAAACCGTTTTACAGCAATGGGCCGAATGATCAAGGGATTGGCTGGAATATTTGGAGTTCATTGAAGCGCGTAGCGGTGGGCTTTGGCTTGGCAGCTTTGGTCGGTATTCCAGTGGGCTTTGCCATTGGACGCTTTGCGTTTTTAAACCGCATGTTTGGCCCGCTCATCAGCTTGCTGCGCCCTGTCTCGCCGCTGGCTTGGCTGCCGATTGGTTTGCTGGTGTTCAAAGGTGCGCATCCCGCTGCGATCTGGACGATCTTCATCTGCTCGATCTGGCCGATGATCATCAACACGGCCGTAGGTGTGCAGCGCGTGCCGCAAGACTACATGAACGTCGCTCGCGTGCTTAATCTGTCGGAATGGAAAATCATCACCAAAATCTTGCTCCCTGCGGTGTTGCCCTACATGCTCACTGGCGTGCGTTTGGCTGTGGGCACGGCCTGGCTTGTGATCGTGGCCGCTGAAATGCTCACAGGCGGCGTTGGCATTGGCTTCTGGGTGTGGGATGAGTGGAACAACCTGAACGTGAAGAACATCATCATCGCCATCTTCGTGATCGGCATCGTGGGCTTGATTCTGGAAGCAGCA
>JAYVJQ010000486.1:0-5403 GCA_043769055.1 Allobrachymonas sp. | reverse complement strand
TTTTTAGCATTTGAAGACCGTATGAATAATATTGGCGCATTCAAGCAGGCTTGCGCACCAAATGCACCGCTGCTTTTGTCATCCACCCCGCGCACTGCGGCCAAAAACTTTCGGGTCATCCCGCCCAGCGGCGGGCGCGGTTGCTGAGTTGCTTGATCCGCCAGAGCGCGTGGCAAGCTCTTGCTCGAAGATGCAGGCCGTCAAAGCTTTGGAAGGGTCATCCTTGGCAGCTAGCTTGGCCCGCGCAATGCGTTCGCGCAGGAAGTCTGTGTCGTATTGCTGCGCGTTTTCTCGCAGGCGCTGATCGAGGCCGGGCGTTATCGCGTTGGCGGCTGCTGCTTGCGATGCGCATGGTTGTGCTTGCGCCCAAGCTGCGTTGCTTGCCAGCAGGCCGAGCAAAGCAAGTGCTTGCAAAGCATGGCGGGCTGGGGTTGGTTTGCGGCTCATATCACTGATAGTTTCTTAATTGCAACGACCACTCAGGCCTTGGCCTTGAACGAAGCTCACATCTACTGGAGAGGCGGGCGCTTTGCATGCAAACCAATGTACCGTCTCAGTATTGCGATTGTGCGCAGCGACTGAAACGCCAGCACCCGGTGTGTGCATGCCGTGTTGCTGCCTCCCGCAATCGAAATCTGCCGACCAGTTAAACCCGCCTTGCGTGACGCGAGGCTTGTAATTGCAGGTGTAGAAATTAACTCGATAGCTACAAGTGTTCTTGAACGCCCCAATGTTTCCTGAGCCTGCATTGTCAATTGCAATGCACTCGTGCGCCTCTGCAGCAGGTTCATGCGTTTTGCGCCTCCCCTGCCGCGCTTGGTCAGCACGGGCTTGGTTTTGTGCAGCGAGCTGCTGAGTTTGCTGGGCTTGCTGCTGGGCTTGTGGAGATTGCTGCTGACTGGATTGGTTTTGTTGGGGCTGGCCGGCTAAGCTATTGTCAATAGACGGGGATGCTATTGCGGTGGGCGGCTGGTTTTGGCGACTTTGAATAAAGTCTAAACGCCATTTGTACATGCACAGCTGATATTGATGATAAGAAACATGAGCTCGACCTCTTGCCGGTCCGAAGTTGTCAGAGACGATTCGCCCGCGCGCGATTCCCTCTTCGCTAGTTTTTATGCCTCGGGTCAAAGAGACTGCATCTGCTGATCCTCCAGGATTTTTTATAGATTGCTCATGGTTATAGCGATACCAGTTTGCACCCATTTGATTGTCGGGGGTTTTTTGATCAGTCATATTTATTGCGTTGCTAAGCTCTGCATCGCAAACTGCAAGAGCAATGTTGGATGTCATTGAAAGAAACGCTATTAAATAAGCGCTTCGCAACAATCTTTTTGTTGTTGTCCCCTTAAGTGACAACTTAACAAACAGTTCATCTGTAGTAGGCACGCTCATCCCAGCCTCCGGCAAGAAAGCAATTTGTAGTGCGTTCCATCTCTAGTTGCATCAGCCGGATACCACGCATACCGCACCGAGTCTGATTGGTTGCCGCCCAATACCAAGACTTCACCCGTTGCAGAGTTTGCATCAATAAAGATGCCTACATGTCCGCCGTGGCTGGTGGCGCTGCTTCGGTCAAACACAGCGATGTCGCCCGTCTGTGCTTTGCTGGGCGTAATTGATTCACGCCAGTTGCCCCATGATTTAGCCCATGCAGAATCAGTGCCGTTGATTTGTACTTGCTCCATGCACCAGTTGATAAAGCAAGAGCACCAATAAGTTTCGTCTTTTGATTTTTCTATTGCACTCAGGCCATTGACCGTGGCCAGATAGGCTTGAATACGAGGGTGGTTGTTGGCCGATCCGGGATATTCTTTCACACCGATTTCTTTGACAGCAATGGGCAGCCAAGGTGAATCTTGCTTGGTTTGCGGCTGCACGTAGCGGGCACTGCACCAGCCTTGCTTGCCTGCTTTACCCGCTTGCTTGACTTGCAGCCAAGTGCCTGTTGTGTCGATACCCAACACGCTAACAATTTCATCTTTGGATAAAAACCCCAAAGAATCAAACGTGCGCCCCGCGCCTTGGCGAATGTGCAGCGTGTCTGCGGTGACTATTGCGTTGAATGTCATGAGTCTGCTCCTATTTAATCAACTAGTTCAAGCTACCATTGTTGTTGGCAATGGTGTGTCAGCGAGTGCCGTAGTTGCTGCAACGGGTTGGCATGCAGCGTCTAAATCACCATCTTGGACTACGTACTTCAACAATTCCGCAAGCGGCCCGTTCCAGCAGCAGCGAGCGAGTTTTTCAAATCCAGCACTGCTAGGATGGATTTCGTCAAGCCAGTGATCGGTTTCACCGGTGGTGTCTGGTGCTGCAGGGGTCAACAAGCCGCGTGAGTCGATCACGTGAACATTGGGCAGAGTGGCAATTGCGTTAACTAACATAACGTTAAGCTGGTCAACCACCGCATCTGCCGCCGAGCGCATTTGCATGCTGTCGAAGCCAGCGCTTAGCAATACAGGGTGGAGCCAAGGGCCACGACCTAGGCTGCCACCGCTAAAAATTTCCGCTTTTGCGGGGCGAGGCTGAAAGTAGTCATAGCCGTGCAACAAGATAGGAGCTCCACGTGTGGTCGCATGGCCTGCGTTGTCGCGCAACGCTACAAATTTTTTGATGTTGCTGACCACATCGTTAAAGTAACGTAAGCGTTCGGCCAACCCATATTGACCGCATCAGCGCGATCAACTACGCAGGTATGACGGAGCGGTTTTCCAGCGGAGCTTGCCAGTTGTGAGGCAGCAACTCCTGCAATCTTGAGTTCGGCCAAGTTGGCAGCTTCTCCAGAATGTCTTTCAGGTAGTGCCAAGCGTCATGCCCATTGAGCTTGGCCGACTCAATCAAACTCATCAGGCATGCTGCTCGCTCGCCCGCAGTCTTGCTGCCAACGAAGAGCCAATTCTTCCTGCCCAGCGCAATCGGGCGCATCGCGTTCTCCACCGCATTGTTGTCTATCGGAACATTCGGGTTGTGCAAATGTAGTGTGAGTGCAGCCCAGCGCCTGATCGTGTAGTCAATCGCCTTGGCCGTCGCATCTGCGCCCGCCAATTGCAAGCGCTGCTGCTCTAACCAGCTTTCAAACTCCTGCAGCAACGGTGCACTTTGTTCCTGCCGGATACGCAATCGCTCCTGCGCACTCAGCGCTTGCACCTGCCGCTCAATCGCGTAGAGACTGGCAATACGACGCACCGCCTCAGCCGCAATCTCGCTCTTGTTGAGCTTGTGCGCTTCAAAGAACTTGCGCCTGGCATGCGCCCAGCAGCCCGCCTCTTGGACTTGGCCAGCAGCAAACAAGGCCTTGTAGCCCGAATAATCATCGGTGAGCAATGTGCCGCGCCAATCTTGCAGCATGGCCCGCGCATGCTCACCCGCTCGGCTGGTGGCAAACTCGTAGATCACGCAGCGTCCGATCTGTGCATCCGCAGTTTGCGTCTCCAAATCCGAGCTTCGATACGCCCAGACATACGCTTGATGCGTCTTACCCGCGCCGGGCTCAAGTAGCTTGACAGGGGTTTCATCGGCATGGATCACCGACTGCTGTTTCAGGTGCTCCTTCATCGCCGCTGCCAGTGGCATCAACTGAGCCGCACACTGGCCCACCCAGCCGGCCATGCTCGATCTGGCGATGAACGCCCCGCTCCTGCGGTAAATCTCTTCTTGGCGAAACAGGGGCAAATGATCATCATGCTTGGCGATGATGACCTGAGCCAGCAAGCCAGCAGCGGGGATGCCTTTGTCGATGATCTGAGCGGGCATGTCAGCGGCCAGCACGGTCTGGCAAGCTTGGCAGCAGTATTTGCCGCGAATGTGGCGATGTACGAAGAACTGGGCGGGCACGCAGTCTAGGCGTTCGCTGATTTCTTCTCCAATGCGCACCAGTGGGTGGCCAGCCGCGCAAACAGCCGGCTCAATCTCATGGCGGTGGATGATGCGCTCCAGTTGGCTAGGCAGGGCTTGACGTTTGGCTTGTTTCTTGGCCGCTGGAGCACGCAGACCTTGCAGCGCCAAGTCTGCCATCTCTTGGGCGCGGTCTTCAGCGCCCGACTCGGCCAGCACAGCAGCCAATGTCTTGGCATCAAACAAATCCGTCTGAGCCGCATCCATGCTCTCGCTACTTGAGCCAAAGCGCCAGTTCTTCAAGCGGGCGACTTCTAGGTTTAAAGCGGCATTGCGGGTTTGCTCGAATTTGAGTTGTGCCTTTAACTTTGCAATGACAGCATCCGCATCAACGAAAGAAGGTACATCGCGCTGTGTGGCGGTGATGTCACTGTCGATCTGTTGTGTGCTGGGCATGGTGCAATCATCACGCGATAGATCACGCCCAGCAACAGAGCTTTCGAGGATGCGATTGTTCGCCCGTGAAGCTCAAACGGCTGATAGCGCAATTGCAGCCTATGTAGTTTGCTCCTGATAAAGAAGCGAGCATTCATCAAACTGGATTGAACTGAATTCACACCACAGTGATGGCCACTGGATTGTTCAAGTGCTGCCATGGTGCGCCTGCGATGAGCCATCTCAGTTGCTCGGCGCTGATACTGATTTGCCCAAGGGCATTGCGTGGCCACACAAAGCGTCCGCTTTGTAGGCGGCGTACGCACAGCCAGATGCCCGCTCCGTCATACACCAACACTTTGAGGCGATTGGCGCTCTTGTTGGTGAAGAGGTAGGCGCTGTGGATGGCGGCGCCGCCGCTGAAGCTTTGCACGACGCGGGCGAGCAAACTGTCGATGCCGCCCCTCATATCCGCAGGTTCCAAGGCCAGCCAGATGTGTTCGATGGGGATCAGACTTGCAGGTGGTGTGAGCAATGATGCGTGTGCCATCTCAGGCGCTCAAGAATGCAGCTAGCCACTGGGCGCTGATCTTGGCATCTGCCAGCGGGAAATGTATGCTGGCGACTCGCTTGCCATCGCCGCTTGCACATTCGATACGAATAGGCGGTACCGTGGCCGTGGTGGTGGTGGCATGCGACTGCCGCTGCGCACTTGGGCTGAGCGGGTGGTTGTGAATTTGAACGGGTAGGAAGGCTTGATGTGCGGCAGGCTTTGCACCCGCTTGCAGGGCGGCTCTCCAGCGCGATTCGTTGCGCAACCATGCGCGTAATTGGTCGTAGCTGTGCTGGTGCATCGCTGCAAACTGCTTGGCAGTCATGACGCTTGCGTGCAATTGATCGAGAACTGCAAGGCACTGTGCAATGCGCTGCGCGGTGAAAGGTTTGTGACTTGCCATGACGATCTTCCTTGTAAAGCCGTCAAGTTTGATTGGCTCACACCACAACTTCAAGATGGGTTCACCGAACGCTTACGGAATAGCGTGCCATTCGCCTTGGTAGGCTAGGGTTTGGATGTGTTTGAGTTTGTTGTTCAGGTCTTTGAGCGCTTGGGGCACCATGCTGTCGATCAGT
>JAYVJQ010000485.1:0-3804 GCA_043769055.1 Allobrachymonas sp. | reverse complement strand
CAATTTCGATGACGAACCCCAAGCCTCTGCGCAGCTTGGCAGGTTACTTTAAAGGCCGCAGCAATCCATTGCCGATCTACGCCGTTCCGACGACCGCTGGCACGGGCTCGGAAGTCACCGTTGCTGCTGTGATTTCTGATCCAGTGAAACACGACAAAGTCGTCATCATTGACCCGCGCCTCGTGCCTAAAATGGCTGCGCTGGACGCATCGCTCATGACCGGCTTGCCACCCCACATCACCGCAGCTACCGGCATTGACGCGCTCACGCATGCGATTGAAGCCTTCGTCGGCAATTGGACCACACCCTACACCAATGGCATGGCGCTCGCCGCAGTCGGCTTGATTTTTGAAAACTTGCGCACTTGCTACCGTACCGGCACCGATCTCGCCGCACGCGAAAAAATGTCGCTTGCATCCACCTACGCAGGCCTTGCATTCACGCGTGCCAACGTCGGCTATGTGCATGCGATTGCTCACCAATTTGGTGGCAAGTACCACACGCCGCACGGCTTGGCCAACGCCATCATGCTGCCGCACGTCATGCGTTACTCAGCGCCCGCCATCATTCCTCAACTGGCCAAACTTGCCGTGCGCGCCAAGCTAGGCAATGCGAGCGAGCGCGACGACACATTGGCTGAAAAATTCTTAGATGCAATTGACGCGCTCAACCGCGATTTGGGTATCCCGCTGTATTTGGATAAGCTGAAAGAGTCTGATATTCCTGCGCTTGCCAAAGCTGCTTGCTTTGAAGCACACACAGGCTACCCCGTGCCGAAATACATGACGCAACAGCAGTGTGAAGGCTTGATCAGGCAAGTCTTGCCACCCGTGGGTAAGCCAAGCGCTGCTGCACCGAAAGCGAGACCAAGCGCGGCAAAGAAAGCGCCTGCTAAAAAGGCAGTCGTTAAAAAATCTTCACAATAATATTCACCTTCCACAGACAAGAAGCTCACCCATGAAAAAAGTCATCACCGTTACCCTCGGCGCCAGCAGCCAAGATTTTTCTTTCAAAACCAAATTCCTAGGCGAAGATTTCCAAGTAACGCGCATGGGTGCCAACAGTGACACAACACAAGCGTGGGAATTGCTGCGCCGCCATCAAAATTTTGCGGATGCGATGGGCATTGGCGAAATGGGCGACAACTACCAGGTCGGCCTGCGCACCGTCGTCAACAAAGAAACCGAGCGCTTGCTCAACGTCGTCACCCGCGTACCTGCCACCACGGGCGCAACATTGCGCCGCTTGTTACAAGTGCGTGCCGTGCGGTATGTGCAAAAAGAATTGGGTGAGTATTTCAACAACAATATCGTGCTGTTTTTAAATGGCATGCGCAATTACGACATGGCCGTGGCACTGGCTGACTACACACCGAATCTGAATTTCGCGGACGCACTTTACCAAACGGGCGCGCCCGCGATGCTCACGTCGATTGCGCAACTCGAACTGTATGCCAAGAGCACCAAATGGGCGCTCTCTGGCAAACCCGCCGAATTACTTGAATCGTCATTTACGTGGCTCAAGGGCAAGCGCGTTGGTAAGGCGGTTGAAGATGCGCATTTGATCGTGGGCACCTTTGCAGAACTCAAAGCGGTGGGTAACAGCAGCAATCTGGCAGGAAAGACGCTGATCACCTCTGCTGTTGATGATGACCGCATGGAATTTTTCAAAAAATGCAAAGTCAACTTAGTGATTGATGTCTCACCCAAGTTGTTCGACCATGTGCTTGGCATCAACACGCTAGAAGCCATGATTTTGGCTGCGCTCGGCCGCTCGCCAGAAGAAGTCTCTGACGATGATTTTGAAGAAATCTTGAATGAACTGAACATCAAGCCACGCTTGTTGCACCCCACAGGCAATTTCCGCAATATTCGTCGCTTTGCCTTCGTGATTCACCCGCTCTCGCAAGATTTCATCCGCAAAGGCTTCCCAATTCCTAAAAGTACACCCAAGTTCATCATGGATCGGGTGGAAACAATCGCGGCACACTTGCCACCCATGGTCTATTGCAAGATGGACAACATCATCTCTCCCACCGGAGCCGAAGCTGAAGGCTGGCTGATTTCAGTGGGTGGAACGCCCAAAGAAATGCTCTCGCGCAGCCCCGAGTTCACTTACCGCCGCTTACTGCAAGCCGCCAAGATTGCGCAAAATCTTGGTGCGCAAATCATGGGCTTGGGCGCATTCACCAAAGTGGTAGGCGATGCAGGTATCACGGTGGCTCGTCGTGCGCCGCTGCCCATTACCACAGGCAACAGCTACTCCGCATCGGGCGCGTTGTGGGCGGCAGCTGATGCGATGAAGCGCATGGGGCTTGTGAAGCTAGAAAAAAATGGTAAGCGCATTCAAGCCAAAACCATGGTGATCGGCGCCAGCGGCTCGATTGGCTCCGTGAGCGCGCGATTGCTCGCGATGGCATTTGAGCAAGTGGTGATTGCAGGGCGCGATTTGAAGAAACTTGAAGAGCTCAAAAAATCAATTCTTCTCGACACACCCGATGCAGATATCGTTTGCTCGATTGATTACGACAGCTTGCTCGGCGATATGGACATGATCGTCACGTCCACCTCGGGTGCTGGCAAAAAGATTCTAGACATCACCAAAGTCAAACCCGGTTGCGTGATCACTGATGTAGCGCGACCGCTTGACTTGCCCCCCGAGGAGGTAGCCAAACGCCCCGACGTACTCGTGATCGAGTCTGGCGAAATCGAGTTACCTACCAAAGTGCGTGGCATGAAAACGATTGGGTTGCCGCCCAACGTGATTTACGCTTGCCTTGCCGAGACCATCGTACTCGCGCTAGAAGGCCGCTTTGAGGTGTTCACCATCGGCCGTGATACCGAATGGGACAAAGTCAAAGAAATTTACAAACTGGGTTTGAAGCACGGCATGAAACTGTCGGCGATTGCAGGTGTAGGAGGCGCATTCACGGACGAGGACATTGCAAAAGTCGTTGCGTTAGCGAAGAAAGCGCGCAAGACTTGGAAGCCGGGAACAGTCATTGACGCTACAGCCGATGCAGCGCCAGCTGATAAGCCAGCAAAGCCTGCAGCTAAGAAAGCTGCACCTGCCAAGAAGGTAGCTGCAAAAAAAGCTGTCGCCAAAACCGCGCCTGCTAAAAGAGCGATGCCTGCCAAGAAAGCTGCCGCCAAAACCCCTGCGAAGAAAACTGCAAAATGAGCGCTGTCCGCTTGAGCCCGCTTGATGCCGCTTGGTTATTCACGGAAACACGTGCAACACCTAATCATGTAGGCGGGCTGCTGCAGTTCAAGCTGCCTCCAGATGCACCCGTAGATTTCATGCGTCAGCTCATGCTGGATTTTCGTGCGCATCGTAATTTCTCCAAACCTTGGAATCAGCAGCTCAAGATTCCTTTTAACAAGAATCCAGCGCACTCCTGGATAGAAGCTAACGACATCGATTTGGAATACCATGTCCGGCATGCCGCCTTGCCTTGGCCGGGCGGCGAACGCGAACTCGGCGAGTTGGTCGGACGACTGCACAGCGCCCCGATTGATCTGGCGCGACCGCCCTGGGAATGCACCATCATAGAAGGCTTGGAAGGCGACCGGTTTGCGCTCTTCATCAAAATGCACCACAGCTTGATTGATGGTGTCAGTGGTGTGAAATTGCTGCATAAAGCCATGGCCACAGATGCAGCCGCGAGCTTGAAACTCCCTCCTTTTTGGGCGACTGGCCATGCAGCCCCTGCCAAAGAAAAGCGCCGCGCTCAGACCCCTACCGTCGCCAGCGCCACAACAGCTGCCTTGGAAGAATTGAGTCTGCAAGCAAAATCACTGCCGC
>JAYVJQ010000484.1:0-3816 GCA_043769055.1 Allobrachymonas sp. | reverse complement strand
TTAAAAATGACGAGAGAAAATTTAAAAATCAATTCCAAGAGCTACTGCGCTGGCGCAGTTGATTTATAGAAGTGCCCAGAAGCAATTACTCGTTTCTTTCCTCACACAACTAAGGATGGTGGAATGGGAATAGCTTCGATACTAATCGAGCTTACTGGTGGAGATAATCCTTTGCTCACAAGGAATGAAAAAACCAACAAGTATCGGGTTACCGATCCGCGTCATTTAATGTGTATTCGTGTTGCTCTATCAATTGACCCTGACACGCAGAGTGTCACAAAGGGAGATTTCGTTATTTAGTAAGACAAAACAAGCTATGCTAGTAAGTTGAAGGTCTTTCGTTGTCGCGTACTTTGCAGTATTGCCTTATAAATTTCATAGCGTTCAGCGCTTATTCCAAGACGACAAACGTCTTAGTTTGGCTTAAATCACTTGCACTTAAACAGTCGCGCATATTGTGGAGCGCCAATATTTGAATACCAACCAAGCAACAGGGTGCGCGGTGGGTGATGGGATGCGCCGGTGTTCCATTCGCGCTCGCTATGCCGGTTGTGCGCAAACCGAGGTGTTCGTGCAAATCAAGTCACCGAGCCAGCAGTCGTGTTGCGCGTGGTGAACACCGGAGCAGCGCATCGCACGCCGCGTGCCAACGTGAGCGGGTGGTGTGAAATAGTCAGTGCACCAGAACTATAAATTTAATAGCATACTGCGCAATAAATACGTGGACTTGCGCGGCAAAAGGCTTGAAAACTAACTGCTGAGAGCCTCTAGCAGCTCCGTCTCAATTTCAATTTGCTTTTTGTTGTGTTGCAACTCTGCGCCGTCGATCAGGAAGTTGTCTTCCACGCGCTCGCCTAGCGTCATCACCTTGGCGAGTTGGAGGTTGATGCGGTGTTTGGCCAAGATGCGGGCGATGGAGTACAGCAGGCCGCTGCGGTCGGCGCAGCTGACTGTGAGGAGCCAGCGCTGGGCTTTTTCGTCGGGGGCTAGGCTTACGCGGGGGGCGACGGGGAAGCTTTTGACTCGGCGGGAGACTCTGGCTTTTGCGGGGGGTGGTAACTCGTCTAAGGAAACGTGTGTGGCGAGGGTGCGTGGCAATTCGGCCTCGATCATTTGCATCAGCTCGCGGTGATGCTCGCCCAGCATGTTGCTCACGACTTGGAAGGTGTCGAGCGCGTAGCCATTGTTCGCGGTGTGGATGCGCGCATCGAGGATGGAGAAGCCTTGGCTGTCGAAGAAGCCGCAGATGCGGGCGAATAAATCGCTTTGATCGGGGGTGTAGACCAGCACTTGAATGCCTTCGCCTACGGGGGAGAGGCGGGCGCGCACGATGGCTTCATTTTTTAAGCTTTTTAGCTCGGTAGCAGGCATAGAATCTGCGCGGAGCGCTATTGATTTAGGAGCTATGGTGACGATTTTGGCAATCACATGCCGTGAGAGCTGGCGCGCATGCCAAGCAATATCATTCGCATCGTGGCGCATAAAGTAGCTCACATCCAGCGTGCTCCACAGTGCTTTTTCTACCTCATGCGGCATGGCATACAGCGCGAGCTTTTGCAGGGCTTCGGTTTTGCTTGCTTGCACGAGTGCGCTCGCATCGGGCGCGCGGCCACCTAAGGTGCGCAGCGTGAGCTTGTACAAATCTTCTAGCAGCTTGCCTTTCCACGCATTCCACACCTTCGGACTCGTGCCGCGAATATCGGCCACAGTGAGCAGATACAGTGCTGTTAGGTAGCGCTCATTGCCCACTTTTTTCGCGAAGGCTTCGATCACATCGGTATCGCTCAAATCTTGCTTTTGCGCGGTGGAGCTCATCACCAAATGATGCTGCACGAGGAAGGCAATCAGCTGCGCATCCTCTTTGGCAATACCGTGCTGGCGGCAAAAGGTTTTGACCTCCACTGCGCCTAAATCCGAATGATCGCCGCCCCGGCCTTTGGCAATGTCGTGAAACAGCGCAGCGGTATAAAGAATCCAAGGCTTATCCCAGCCTGCTGCGAGCTGGCTGCAAAATGGATACTCATGCGTATGCTCGGCCATGAAGAAGCGGCGCGCATTGCGCAGCACCATGAGGATGTGTTGATCCACCGTGTACACATGAAACAGATCGTGCTGCATCTGCCCGACGATCTTGCGGAACACCCACAGATAGCGCCCGAGCACCGAGGTTTGGTTCATCAGCCGCATGGCATGCGTGATACCTTGAGGCGACTGCAAGATCTTTTTAAACATCTCGCGGTTGGCCGGATCGCTGCGAAACTTTGCATTCATGATGCCACGCGCGTTGTAGAGCGCGCGCAAGGTGCGGGCCGACAAACCCTTGACTCCTACCGTGGTTTGATAAACGTGAAAGGTTTCCAAAATCGCGTGCGGATTTTTGATGTAGAGGTCATCATCTGTCACTTCAATCATGCCGGCTTTGTCGGCAAATCGCTCATTGATCCAAATCAGCGATTGGTTTTGTGCGAACAGGCGCTCTTCAATATTCAGCAGCAAAATTTGCGCAAGCTGCGTCACGGCTTTGGCAGCCCAGTAGTAGCGCTTCATCAGCTCTTCGCTTGCTTTGCGTTGCGATTTGCTTTCGCCTTGCGCGAGATAGCCGAAGCTCTCGGCCACCAAGTGTTGCATATCAAACACCAAACGATCCTCGCGGCGCTTGGCCGCGATGTGCAGCCGCGCCCGTATGAGCGAGAGCAGTGCTTCGTTGCGCTTCAATTCGCGCACCTCGCGCGCTGTGGCCAAGCCTTTGCGGCCCAGCTCATCCCAACTTTTGCCATAACCCGCTGCTTTAGCCAGCCAGAGGATCAATTGCAAATCGCGCAGGCCGCCGGGGGATTCTTTGCAGTTGGGCTCGAGCGAATAGGGCGTGTCTTCAAACTTGGTGTGTCTCTGCCGCATCTCCAGCGTTTTTGCGGTGAAGAAGGCTTGCGGGTCGAGTGCGGCGCGGTAGGCTTTTCTAAAATCTTTTTGCAGCGTGGCAGCGCCGGTGATGAGGCGCGATTCGAGCAGAGAAGTTTGCACCGTCACATCTTTTTGCGATTCGCTCACGCACTCACTGACGCTGCGCACGCTGGAGCCAATTTCTAAGCCCGCATCCCAGCATGCAGTGATGAAGCTGCTGGCGCTGGTTTTGAAATGCTCGTCGTCGTCATTCTGATCACCCAGCAAAATCAATACATCAATGTCGGAGTGGGGAAATAACTCGCCGCGCCCGTAGCCGCCGACTGCGAGCAGCGCTGTGTTGGCTGGGAACTGCGCATTGATCCATAAATCACGCAGCACCTCATCGGCCACATTGGAGAGTTCACGCAGTTGCAGCTTCACGCTGCGTGTGGATGCGCCTGTGGCAGCGATTTTCTCTAAAACTTGTGCTTTTTTAAAGCGAAATGAGCTAATAGCCGGCGTATTCATTGCGCGGAGTGCTCACAAATTAATAGTAATTCAAGCGAGCGTTGCAACCCAAGCCGGTGGCTTAGGTGAGCCGTTCGACACGGTCATCAGCTCATAACCCGTTGGCGTGACGAGCACGGTGTGCTCCCATTGCGCTGAGAGCGAATGATCTTTGGTCACAATCGTCCAGCCATCGCCCAGCTCACGAATATCTTTTTTGCCCATGTTGATCATCGGCTCAATCGTGAAGGTCATGCCCGGTGCCAGCTCTTCGCCAGTGCCCGCTTTGCCATAGTGCAGCACCTGTGGCTCTTCATGAAACTTTTGCCCAATACCGTGGCCGCAAAATTCGCGCACCACGCTGTAGCCTTTGGCTTCAGCGAATTTTTGAATCGCCGCGCCAATATCGCCCAGCTTCGCACCGGG
>JAYVJQ010000483.1:0-6517 GCA_043769055.1 Allobrachymonas sp. | reverse complement strand
CCGTCACCGCCCGCGCAGCATTCAAAATTGTCGGCTGCTTTGTAGGTGATGAGGGTGGTTGGCGTGGTGTAGTCTGGGTAAACGCCATCGTTGTACGCGCTTCCGCCACTGCCGCCTTTGCCGCCAGCGCCGCCTGCGCCACCCGCACCAGCTTGAATGACCGCATCGCCCGCGGCATGGATATCGCTCAGCACCGTCACAGAGCCGCCCAAGCCCCCAAAATTTCCCGGGCCGCCGTCAGCGCCGCCCTGGCTAACGACTGGGCCACTCGCGCTGTAAAAACCATCTCCACCGTTGCCGCCTTGTCCGCCATCCCCGCCTTTGCCGCCGTTGCCAGCGCGAATATGAATATCGCCGCTGACCAGAGTGCGGATACCTTCGATGGCAGCCACTGTTCCCACCGTGATCGATGCACCTTGCCCGCCTAGCTCGCCCTGCAACCCCAAGCTGCCAGGTTGCCCCCTCCCAATAGCAGCTTGACCTAAGGCACCGTTTGGTCCTGCGCTGCCGTTGATCCCTTGAGCACCGTCTATGCCGTCTGCGCCTTTGATGACGATATCGCCATTCGTGCTGCGGGCGGCGACGGTGAGATCCATTCCGTTGCCATTGGCATCGCGGCCATTGCTCAAGTAAATCCCGCCGCTGGCGTTGTTGGTGAGCGCTGCGTTGCTCACCTTGGTGTTGAGCGCTTGGGTGGATGAGCCAATGCCGGTTTGGGCGATGGCGATCAGGATGTTGGCGGTGACTGCATTGCCAGCGCCGCCGATGATCGCGCCCGTGCTTGCGCTGCCTGCGTTGAGGGTCACATTTCCAGTTGCGCCGCCATTGAGGCTACCGCCGCCGGTGAAATCGATGTTTCTGTGCGCGTTCAGCGTGAGACTGTTGGCATTGGCCCAAGTAACGTTGCCGTTGACCAAGATGTCGCCAGCCTCAAGGCCTGCGTCTGCGGTGGCGATGGTGACGTTGGCTGTGCCTAAGTTGCCGCTCAAGGTGTCTGCACCGATGCCGCTACCTGTTTGCGGGTTGCTGCCAGCGGCGATGGTGAAGTTGGTGGGGTCGATGAGCCAGTTGCCGGTGTTGCCGTTGGCGGCTGTGGCGTTGACTTTGAAACTGTTGGCGATTTGGACGTTGGCGGCTGAAGTGTCTAAGAAACCACCATTTTTTAAGCCTTTTTGGCCAGTAGTCGTCATAGAATCTGCGTGGCGTGCTATTGAATCAGGAGCGGAAATATCTACGTTGCCACTGGCGTTGACTGTGCCATGGTTGAAATCGGCGAGGATTTGGACTTTGCCTTCTCTTGAATTGCCTTGCAAATCCGCCACCGTTTGCGCTTCGATCACGCCGCTGTGATTCACCACGGCTCGGGCCAAGCCTGCCGCCGTTTGGGCATTCATCAGCACCCAGCCGCCGTTGGCTGCAATGATGCCTTTGTTGTCAATCAGCGTATCAAACTCCGCTTGGCTGACCTGCACTTTGAGCAGGCGATTGCCTGCAAACTCCAGCGATACGCCGCTGCCTGCTGCCAGCGCCACGGTGCCGAGGCGGGCAGCGATGATGCCATCGTTGCGGACTGCTTGGCCGAGCAAAGCTACTGTGCCGCCATCGGTTGCGGTGATCGTGCCTTGATTGCTGATTTCACCTGCTTTTATAAGAGAATTCGATGCCTTCCCGTCATAGATACTGCGCGGAGTGCTATTGAATTGATAGTTTCCTGATTTGCTGCCGAGGAGGAAGTTGTTATCCGTAATATCCAAAGTAGAAGCCACCAAGCCGCCCACATTGACCTGCGCACCGGGTGCAAACAAGATGCCGGCGGGGTTGACGAGGAAGATTTGCCCGGTGGCGTTGATCTGGCCGTAAATCTCGGAGCCTTGGTTGGAGTTGACTCGGTTCAGCGCCACGCCGCCTGCGGGCTGCGTGAAGCTGACTGTGCCGTTGGAGCCGACGTTGAAGGTGTTCCAGTTGAGCACGGCAGCGGTGCTGGTTTGGCTAATCGCCAGTGTGTTGCGGCCATTGGCGGCAATGGCTGCTGAGCCAATCGTGGCGTTGCCTTGCGCCACCGTGCCGCCTGTGGGCAGGGTGTTCGCCCCTAGCTGCGCATACACGAGGTTTGGATTGAAGCCCGCCGCAGCGAAGAAGCCCCCGGCCAGCAGCAGCTTTTGCAGCAAGGGGGTCATGCGCAGGCTTGAAGCTGCGGGGGAGGCTTGATTGACTTGAGCGACTGGAGCAGTGTTCATGGCGAGACTTTCTAAATCTGTTTTACACGTGTTTCCGATTGTTCAAGCCCTGCGCCGCTCTGGCAATAGCACAAATAGACTAGTCGAAAGTGTGTGCTTTGTCACAGTTTTTGCTCCATACTTGCCTTCCATGAGCACGCAAAACTCTCCCGCCTTCCAGCAGCCCTGCGTGCTGCTGGTGGATGATCATCAGCTCTTTCGCACGGGGATGCGGCTGATCGTGCAGTCGTTTGCGGGCATGGGCAAGGTGCTGGAGGCGGGCTCGGTGATGCAGGCGCGCTCGCTTGCGAGTGAACAAGTTGACGTGATTTTTCTGGATGTGCAGATGCCGGGGCTCAGTGGCTTGGAAGGCTTGGCGGTGCTGCAAAAGAGTTTTCCTGCGGCGCGGGTGATCTTCCTCTCGGCCAGCACCACGGCGCAAGCATTGGCTGAGACGGCCTCGCAGGGCGCAAAGGGATATTTGCCCAAATCAGCGAGCGCAGAAGATATTGAGGATGCGCTGCGCAAGGTGCTCGCGGGCGGCACTTGCTTTGCGGCTGCGCCTGCGAGCAACCCGGCAGCCGATGCGGGCGCACAAGCTGCCTCATCGCACAGCGCTGTTTTGAGCGTGCGGCAAAAGGAGGTGCTGGCGCTGCTGGCGCAAGGCTTGCCGAATAAGGTGATTGCGCGGCAACTGAGTTTGAGCGAGAACACAGTGCGCATTCATGTGGGCGCGGTGTTTGCGCATTTTGGGGTGAACAGCCGCACGGCGGCAGTGCTGGCGGCGCAGCAGGCGGGCTTGATTGGTGGGCCAGCATCCGGCATGGGAAGCCTGGAGCCATGAACCGCATGCCTGAGCTACGAAAGATGCTGGCGCGCTGGGGCGCGATCAGCTCTGAAGCGCGCGTGCGGACAGAGCAAGTGCTATTGGTGCAGGACAATCTGAGTGTGGCGCTGCTGGGCGCTTGGGTATCGGGGCTGATCGTCACGTTTACTCTATGGTCATTTGCGCCACGCGACTTTGCGTTGATTTGGCTGGGTTGGCTCACGCTGGCTTGCTCCCTGGGCCTGGTGTGGGCGATGGGCTGGAGGTTACCTCGGGTGACATCTACCGATGCGGCTAGGACACCGAGTGCGTGGCGCGTCACAGGTGTGATGGGCATTGTGGGCGCATTGTGGGGCTTGTGGGCTTGGCAAACTCTGGCTACTGCGGGCGAGCGGTTGCTGTCGGAGCAGGTGCTGATTGTGGCGCTCAGTGTTTCTGGCATGAGCGCGGGCGGTATGGCGTTTACGTCTGCATTTTTTCCGGCGGCAGCGGCTTTTTTGTGTGGGCTGCTCTTGCCCACTACTGTTGCGGCCTTTCGCGCAGAAGGCGAGGTGGCGCAAAACCTCTCTCAAGGCGCATTCACGCTGCTGCTGGTGATGCTATTTTTCTCGCGCACCATCTGCATCCGCCTTCGCAATGGCATTGAGCTGCAATTTAAAAACGCGCAGTTGCTCGATCAATTAGCCGAGGAATCGCGCCAAGCAAATTTGGCGCGTGAGCAAGCTGAAGAGGCTAACCGCGCCAAGACGCATTTTTTGGCTGCTGCCAGCCATGATCTGCGCCAGCCGCTGCATGCGATGGGTCTGTTTGTAGAAGCGCTGTCGCGCAGCGATTTATCCAGCGAACAAGCGCAGGTGCTCAAGCATTTGCGCAGCGCCTCCGATTCGAGCAGCGAGATGCTCGGCACCCTCCTGGACTATTCGCGGCTGGAAGCAGGCGCAGTCAAGGTGAAGCCCAAGCCTTTTGCGCTGCACAATTTGCTGGCCGAGCTGGAAACTGAATTTGGCATTCAGGCTGATGCCCAAGATTTGTTTTACCGCAGCAGAGAAACAACTTTGGCTGCCTATGCCGACCCAACACTGGTGGATTTGGTGCTGCGCAACCTGATCAGCAATGCACTGCGCTACACGCGGGGCGGTGGCGTGCTGGTGGCATGCCGCAAGCGGGGGATGAGCGTGGCGGTGCAGGTGTGGGACACGGGGCTGGGCATTGCGCCCAATGAGCAGCAAGCCATCTTCAAAGAGTTTCACCAATTGGGCAACCCCGAGCGGGATCGGCAAAAAGGCTTGGGGCTGGGCTTGGCTATTGTGCAGCGCTTGTGCAAGGCCATGCAAGCGCCCTTGCACTTGCGCTCAGTGCCGGGGCGCGGCTCGATGTTTGAGCTGATCTTGCCAATTTATCAAGGCATCTTGCAAAGCGATGTGGCCGCCGCGCCCGCCGCCAGTTGGAATGGCCTGCGCGTGCTGGTGATTGACGATGAAGCACCCGTGCGCCAAGGCATGCAGAGCTTGCTGGGCTCTTGGGGCTGCGAATGCAGGAGCTTTGAATCGGCGCAGGAGGCGCTGGATTCTATTTCTGGCTTGCCTGATGACCAATTGCCCCAGGTGCTGATTTCAGACTACCGCTTGCGCAACAACCTCACCGGCGCGCAGGCGATTGAGCAGATTCGCGTGGCGCTGGTGGCTCGCGACGTGCTACCCAAACTCCCCGCCATCATCATCACCGGCGACACCGCCCCCGAGCGCATCCGCGAAGCCCAAGCCACCGATGCACTGCTGCTGCACAAGCCTGTATCTGCTGCGGCTTTGGCTAAGGCGCTGAGTGCGGCTTTGGGCTGATTTTTAAAGCAATTTAGCTGTATAGCCGTTATAAAATATGCGCGGAGTGCTACTAAATATATAGCGCTTTAAGCCGCCTCTGCAGCAGCCCTTCCCCGCTCCATATCAATCCGCGAGAGCACCACAAGGCCAATTGCAAAGAGCACCGTGGTTGATGCAATCGCGATGCGTTGATTGCCACTCGTCATCCAAGTGATCGCGCCGTAAGTCAGCGGCCCGATGATGCTGGCTAGACGCGTGGCGAAACCCCAGAGGCCATAGAACTCGGCGAGCTGCGCGCGCGGTGCGAATAGGCCTGCCATCGCGCGGCCTGCGGATTGGCTCGAACCCATGCAAAAGCCTGCGAGCGCGGCGGCATACCAAAAGCCGCCCTTGGTGGTGGTGAGCGCGGCGATGATGCAGGTAGCGATCCAGCCGACCAAGGTGATGCCTAGGCCCAGCTTGTGGCCGATGCGATCTTGCAAATAACCAAAACTAAATGCGCCCACAGCGGCTGCGATATTGAGCACAAAAATCAACACCATCGTCTCTTGCTGCTTGAAGCCGATGACTTGCTCGGCATAAATCGCTGCAATGGAGATTGCCACCATCACGCCGCCTTGGTAGAACACCGCGCAGAGCAAGAGCGTCATGAAATCTTGGTATTTGCGGGCCTGCTGAAAGGTGCTTTTGAGTTGATTCCAAGAGGCTTTGAGGCCGCTCTCGCGCAGGGCATCCGGGTTGGGCTGGGCGCGCTCTTGCAAAAGCTTGAATGTGACCAGCGATGCGCCGCCATAGATCACCGCAGTGATGATCAACGTGACAGGCACGAATTTATCGGCAGGAATGCCCTGCCCTTGCGCCCAAATCACATAGCCCAAGCTAATGCCCAGCGCCAACATGCCACCAAAATAGCCAAAGCTCCAGCCCCAGCCGCTCACCTTGCCAAGCGCATCTTGCTTGGCCAGCTCAGGCAGAAAAGCTGCGGTCAGCGTCTCGCCATAGCTGTAGAACATATTGGCAATGATGATCAAACAAAACGCCAGCGCCACCGTGCCCGGCCCAGTAAAGGCCAAAGCCAATGTGCCCAGCACGCAGCCCACAGTGGAGATCATCAAAAGGCGCTTCTTAGCCGCGCGCATATCAGCATAAGCGCCAAGGCTCGGCGAGGTGACCATCACAATCGCATAAGAGATCGAGAGCGCCAGCGTCCAAGCAAAGGTGGCCCACTCTGCCTTGCCCGCAATGCTGCCCACAAAATACGCGGCATACACAGCGGTGATCACCACCGTGGTAAAGCCCGAATTGGCAAAGTCATACATTGCCCAGCCAAACACCTCGCGCTTTTTGACGCCTGGGTTGAGTGCATCTTGACTAAAAATGGCCATGGCTGTCTCCTGTTTTCATTCAGAACTCATTTTGAACGCATAGTGTGAGGAAATTTTCATCGAGCCTAAGAAAAATTCAAATGCAAGACATCAACACAGAAAGCACAGAAATTGCACAGAAGACACAGAAAAAATTCGAAACAAATCAAGTCCCGCAACAAACGCCTCTTTCTGAAGTGGACCCCACCATCGAGACAGACTTGATAGTAGTTTAAGTTGCACCCGATTTCACACAGCTGAACAGCGCTGCCCTGATTCTTGCTTTAACTC